>LJTR01000010.1 GCA_001303465.1 Phycisphaerae bacterium SG8_4 | reverse complement strand
ACCAACTGTACAATTGCTGCAAACGGCGCGTTCGGCATCTCCAGCAACGCGCCGACAGTTGTCAACACGATTGTCTACCACAACGGCCCCGACACCGGTGCCCCTCAGATAGACAGCGACTCTGCAATCGTCAGCTACAGCGATGTCCAGGGCGGCTGGCCCGGCGAGGGCAATATCGACGCCGATCCCTTGTTCGTCTGGCTCGGCCACTGGAGCGGGGCGGTTGGAGGGCCTGCAGGCTCTTCTGATGGTTTCTGGGTGAGCGGCGATTACCATCTGAGGTCGCAAGCGGGCCGATGGGACCAGTTCTTTATTCAGGACTGGGTCCAGGATTGGACTACCAGCCCTTGTGTCGACGCCGGAGACCCTGATTCCGACTATTCTCCAGAACCGGCGCCGAACGGGGGGCGCACCAACATGGGTGCCTACGGCGGCACGCCTCAAGCCAGCAAATCTTTGGCTGGATAGAGGACCGGATAACCGCGATCACCGATTCTCGTCATCCTTCTCGTCCTTCATCCCTCGTCCATCGCCCATCGTTTCCAGCGCCATCCTTCGTCCATCGTCCATCGTTTCCAGCGGGCAGAGAAAAAAAGTGCGCAATTAGTGTATGAACTCGCCGCCTCGTGTATCTATATATATGAAGATCAGAGATGGCGACGATAGAAGGGCAAAATGAACCGGCTTTAGTCTGTGCCGCTCGCGACGGTGATAAGGATGCGCTGCAGGAGTTGCTGGCGCGTAACTGGGCGTGGCTGCGAGGGCTGGTTTACAGCATCATAGGTGATGCCGACGAGATCGACGATGTGTTGCAGGACGTTTGCGTCCGTGTAATCACCAAGATCGACTCGGTGCGCCAACCCGAGCGGTTTCGGCCCTGGCTGGCGGTCCTGGCCAGGCATCAGGCCCTGAGACATCGCCAAAGGCGAGCCCAAAGGCCGGGTCCGCTCAGCGGCGAACTTGCAGAGTCCGAATGTGACCAGAAGGCGGCACAGTTCTCCGAGGATCTGGAGCGGACCGAGCAGTTGGACCGAATTCTCCAGGCCGTAAGGTCGCTGCCCGAAAAGTACAGAGAGGTCTTCATGCTTCAATACAGCAGCGATCTGACCTACAGGCAGATCGCCGAGATACTCGATATACCGGTCACGACCGTTCAGATTCGCCTCGTGCGGGGCAGGGCGATGATTCGCGATCAAGTTGCCGGCAAAGAAAAGAATGAGGTGTACCCTTCAGGGTAGTAAGTTCTCGCGAGAAAAAACATAACCTGTTGTTGTAAGGGTACTACCTATGGCACAAGTTACCCGCGCAAGAGCGGGAATTTTAAGTCGGGAACACTATATTGTAGAGCCGCAGACCCGCGCAAGGACGCGAATTATCAATCAGGAGCACTGTAACATGAACATGACACAGGAAATGCTTGAGATAATGATGGGCAAGTACCTTGACGGCGAGATCGCCCCCAGTGAGCAGCGGCTGCTGGAGGCCGAGCTGGATCGAAATCCTCAGGCCAAAGAACTGCTCGGGCAGTTGCGCGAAATGCACGAGCGCTGCGGCGAGGCAGTTGCGTCTGAGCTCCTGGGCCGGGGCCGGATGCCCCAAGAGACATTCGAGCGAGCATGGCAGAGGCAGTCGAAGCAGCCTCTTCGCTCGATAACGAAGATGCGAACTCACGTGCGTTTTGCAGCGGGGCTTGCAGCCGGACTCGTGATGGGCCTGGCGTTGCACTTTGTTCTGCCTATTGTCTCGACGCCCGGTGGTGACTCGGTCGCCCCGCGCATGGTGGCCCGAGATACCGAGAACGCTATTGACGGTGAGACACAGGCATTCGAGAGGCTTGCCGCTGATCCGGCGGGCGAGATGATTCTTAACGTCGACTGGTACAACTTTACCGACAGGCAGGGCAACAAATGGCTCGTCGAGGGCCTCAGGGAGAACGTAGTCAGACCGGCCGTATACTACGACGGCC
Source organism: Phycisphaerae bacterium SG8_4 (assembly GCA_001303465.1). Lineage (GTDB taxonomy): Bacteria > Planctomycetota > Phycisphaerae > Sedimentisphaerales > Anaerobacaceae > SG8-4. The sequence goes on along the minus strand of LJTR01000010.1, from coordinate 20,345 downwards.
TGTAAAGCGAAAATGAACTGTAATTTAGAAAGGGGAAAACCATGAAGAGTACAATCACTGCACTAGTGGCTTTGGTCGTAGTGTTCTCGGCCGGCAGTGCAACCTATGCCCAATCCCAACCGACCGATGAACGTCCGTTCATGGGTGTGCTGATTGATCCGGCTCCTTTGCCGGGCCTGCTGAGCAAGCACCTGGGCCTTCCGATCGGCCAGGGGCTTCGGATTCAGAACGTTCAAAAGGACAGCCCCGCCGACAAGGCCGGCCTCGAACGCGACGACCTGATCATCGGCTTTCAAGGCGAGGATGTCCACGACTATGAACGCCTGGTCGCCGCGATTCGCCAGGCAGGCTCGGGGGCAGAGGTTTCGATTCAGATTATCCACCTGGGAGTCCGCAAGACAGTCAACTTGACGTTGAAGTCGTTCGAGGGCGATCCGGATTGGAAATATCCTAGCGAGCCGCAGGCTGTCCAGTCCTGGCGCCCGGGCAGGTTCTTTCGACTCGAGCCCGGGGACGAAGACTGGAAAGAGATTTTCAAAGACGGCGTTGACCCGGACATTGACATCGATGTCAAGAGGTTCTTCAACGAGGTGCACTCCTATCACCACTCTAACGGTGAGGACTACACCGTCACGATCACAGGCAATCCTAACGACGAAGACTCGACTATAACCGTGCGCATAGGTGATGACAAGTACACCACTACGGTCAAAGAGATCGACAAGCTGCCGAAGGAATATCGCCAGGCAGCCACCGATGCCCTTGAGAGTGCCCGCAAGAACTCAAAGATGAGTAGGGACTCCGGCGACAGATTTGAGGTACTTCCCTGGCGGACTGTGCCGAACTGGAAAGGCTACTTCGACAAGCTGCATCCGCGCAACTATGCCCCTGTGCCGTTCGATCGGGGCGAAGAGATGTTTGACAAGATACAGCAGCAGATGCAGGAGATGCGCAAGCGCCTGGAAGAGCTGGAGAAGCGCCACGGGGACATATTGGATCGCTTCTCGCCTAGGCGGGACGAGAAGAAGTCGGATCAGAAGGAAGAATCCGTCGACCCCGCCGACGAGGACGGCCCGAGAGGCTGACGTTCGGGCGCACCGCTTGTGTTCAGGTGCGATTGGCGAACATCTTCTTGTCTCGCAGGATATGATGATAGTGTTGTGCGAACCGGTGGGCCTCGTCCCGGACGTACTGCAGCAGCCTCAGGGCGGGTGAGCGAGCCGGCAGCTTCAAAGGCTCGCTCCTATCCTCAAGGTAAATGTCCTCATGCTTCTTGGCGATGGAGGCAATCCTTACGGGGGGGGCCTCCATCGCCTTCAAAGCCTTCTCAGCCGCTCTCAAATGCCCCAGTCCGCCGTCAATAAGGACCAGATCGGGCCACAACTCCTCGCCGCGCAGGGCGTACTTGTACCTGCGATTGACCACCTCGGCGATCATCGCATAGTCGTCGATGCCTTTGACGGTCTTTATCCTGAATCTGCGGTAGCCACTCCTGAAAGGTTTGCCGTCGATGAATTTGACCAATGAGCCGACTGCCTCGGCGCCGGAGATGTTGGCGATGTCGATACCCTCGATGATCCGGACGGGCTCGGTTGCCCCGATCAGTTCTCTCAGTTGCACGAGAGCTTCGGTTGGATCGGCGGCAAAGACCTCCGGCTGAACGTGCTCTTCGGGTGAGCCCCGGCGGTCGAGTCTCTCAATCAGTCGGATGCGGTCGCGAAACATCGCCGCTTTCTCGTATTCCAGCGCCGCAGACGCCTCAGCCATCTGCCTTTTCAATTGGCGAAGGATCGTCGAACGCTTGGAGAGCAGGAATCTAAGGAGGTCCGTGATGATCTTCCTGTATTGCCGCCTTTCGATTTTGGCCCCGCATGGGGCGGTGCATTGTTTGATGCTGTAGAGAAGACATGGCCGGAAGAACTTGCGCTTACGGTCGTCCTCTTTGATCTCGAGCTTGCACGTCCTGAACTTGAATATCTTCTGCAGCACCACCAGGACGTTCCGCAGGTCCCTCGCACCGGTAAAGGGTCCGAACAACCTGCTGCCCTGTGCTCGTGGTTTCCTGGTAATGTAGACGCCCGGAAAGTCCTCGCCGGTCGTGATTTCGAGATAAGGAAACGTCTTGTTGTCCACAAGGTCTGTGTTATAGGGCGGACGAATGTCCTTAATCAAACGTGCCTCGGTGAGCACAGCGTCGACCTCATTGGGAGTCTCCAGAAAATCGACACTTTCTACTTTGTTTATCATCTCGACGATTTTCGGCCCGCGTGACGCAATCAGGTCACTGCCGGGTTGAAAGTAGCTGGCCGTTCTCGTGCGAAGATTGTTTGCCTTGCCTATATAGAGAACTTTGTCCGCCGAGTCCTTCATGAAATATAATCCGGGTCCGGTCGGAAAGCTCTTGATCCTCTCGCGAATTGTCTCGGTTCTGCAATTCTTTCCGGCTGTCATAGTCTTTATATTAGCATCATTGTTAAATTATCTGAAACAGATTGCCTCATCGAATTTTTTTTTTCTCCATAGATTCAGTAGCTACAAGGGTTAAGAAAAGAACGAGGAAAAATGCACTAAAAAAATCATATTTTCGCCTTTACACATTATCGAATCTTCATTAGTCTGCCGATAGTTATTTCATGAGCTTTACCACTATATCTGGCTCAGCTCCCGATCGTTTTCTATATATTGTGGTCTTATTTTCTTTGCGTAGACGCATGGAGGCGTACAAATGGCTCTTGAGTTCGACATTGAGAACCCTTTCGGCAGCGACCAAAAGCAAAGGCAAGAACCTGTGAAAGCCTCCGGATCTACGGGTTTGAAGATAGAACAATTCTTTTCGACAGCCGGCGTGCACCCCTTCGAACAGCTTGGATGGGAAAGGCGTTCGGCCAAGATCGCCGGCGATGACGGCCAGGTAATCTTCGAGCAGGACGACATCGAGGTTCCAACGTCCTGGAGTCAGCTGGCCACGAAAGTTGTAGCCAGCAAGTACTTCTACGGCGACAACGAGTCCGGCCAGCGAGAGAATTCGGTCAAGCAGCTTGTCCACCGCGTCTGCAAGACAATCGCCCAGAGGGGCAGGAAAGACGGCTACTTCGCCAGCGGCGAAGACGCCGAGAATTTCTACAATGAATTGACCTGGCTTTGCGTCAATCAATACGGTGCGTTCAATTCGCCCGTCTGGTTCAACGTAGGTCTGCTGGATGTCTATAATGTTGCCGGCGGAAGGCACAACTTCTATTGGGACCCCGAGCGCAGGCAAGCGATTGCCTGTGAAAACGGCTATGAGTATCCGCAGGCCTCTGCCTGTTTCATCCAGTCGGTCGAGGATTCGATGAAGGACATAATGCGCCTGGCGACAAGCGAAGCGATGCTCTTCAAGCACGGCTCCGGAACCGGAACCGATCTGTCAACACTCAGAAGCAGCAAGGAGAAGCTCTCCGGCGGAGGCAGGCCGTCGGGGCCGCTGAGTTTCATGAGGGTCTACGACCAGATAGCGGCGGTGATCAAATCGGGAGGCAAGACCCGCCGGGCGGCGAAAATGCAATCGCTGAAGGTTACCCATCCGGACATCAGGGAGTTTATCACCTGCAAGACCGAGGAAGAAAAGAAGGCCTGGGCGCTTATCGAGGCCGGCTATGACGGCGACTACAACAACGAGGCCTACAACAGCGTCATGTTCCAGAATTCCAATCTTTCCGTACGCGTGACGGATGAGTTTATGCAGGCTGTGGAAAAGGATGCCATGTGGGAAACCCACGCCGTGACGACAGGGGAGAAGGTGGGTGAGCATTCGGCGCGTGAATTGATGGATCTGATCGCAGAGGGAACCAGGATCTGCGGCGATCCGGGCGTTCAGTATCACAGCACCGTCAATCGCTGGCATACCTGTCCCAACTCCGGGCCTATCAATGCTTCGAACCCGTGCAGCGAGTATATGTTCATCGATGACTCGGCCTGCAATCTGGCGTCGCTGAACCTCATGAAATTCCGCAAAGACGACGGCTCGTTTGACGTCGAAGGCCTCAAAAGGGCTGTCCGCATATTCATCATCGCCCAGGAGATACTGGTCGATAACGGCAGCTACCCGGACGAGGCGGTTGCTGTCAACAGTCATATGTTCCGCCCGCTCGGCCTGGGCTTTGCCAATCTCGGCTCTCTTATGATGAGCCTGGCGCTTCCGTATGATTCCGACCAGGCCCGGGCGATCGCCGGAGCTATCAGTGCTATTATGACCGGTAGTGCGTATGCGGTCAGTGCCGAGCTGGCTTCAGTGAAGGGGCCTTTTGAACAGTTCCAGAAGAATGCCGACGCGATGCTCAAGGTCATCAACATGCACCGCCAGCATGCCTGCGATCTTCCGGAGTCTCATTGCCCTGACTATTTGCGCGATGCCGCCAAGGATGTTTGGGACCAGGCTCTCGACGCCGGAACGAAAGTGGGACTGCGTAACGCTCAGACTAGTGTTCTGGCGCCCACGGGGACCATCGGCTTTATGATGGATTGTGATACGACCGGTATCGAGCCTGACATCGCATTGGTAAAGTACAAGCTGCTGGCCGGCGGCGGGATGCTCAAGCTGGTCAACAAGACCGTCCCGATGGCTCTCGAAAGGCTCGGCTACAGCGCCGACGACATCAGGACCATCTGCGACTATATCGACGAGCACGAGACCATAGAAGGTGCCGACAGGTTCGATCCGGACCATCTGGCGGTTTTCGATTGTGCATTCAAGCCTCGTAACGGCAGAAGGTTTATCAAGTACACGGCGCATCTGAGAATGATGGCGGCGGTCCAGCCGTTTATTTCCGGGGCTATAAGCAAAACGATAAACATGCCCAAGGAGAGCACGACCGAAGACATCGCCGCCGCCTACATGGAAGGCTGGAAGCTCGGACTCAAAGCAGTTGCGATTTATCGCGACGGCTCAAAGAGACTTCAGCCGGTCTCGACGAAAAAACACGAGGATGCGAAGGCCAAGGTGCCTGCTCCGGCAAAGCCCTTTAGACGCCGGCTGCCGGACACGCGCCAGAGCATAACACACAAGTTTTCTGTAATAGGACATGAGGGTTACCTGACGGTGGGGCTATACGAGGATGGGCAGCCTGGTGAGTTGTTTATCACCATGGCCAAGGAGGGCAGCACCGTCGGGGGCCTCATGGATGTTATCGGCACGTGCACGTCAATGGCGTTGCAGTATGGCGTGCCTCTTATCACCCTGGTGGACAAATTCCGGCACGCCCGATTCGAGCCGTCAGGCATGACGTCGAACAGAGATATTCCGTTCGCCAAGAGCCTGATCGACTATATTTTCTGCTGGATGGGTTGTCAGTTTATCCCGGGCTATGCCGAGGACAACACGCCCGACAGAGGTCCTGCGGCCGGAACGGGGGACAACAAGAATACGACGACCGCCAAAACACTCGTCGAAAAGACCAAGGATTTGGCTCAGAAGATCGCCGAGGCGAAGGTGTTGAAGCGAGAGAACAAGAAGTCGCCGGTCGCCGAGCAAAACATCAAGCAGGAGACTGCCGAGTCGAAACACCGATTTACCGAACTGGCCAATAGAATTGGTGCCCTTGTGGGTGCGTCGGTCACCCACTCGGACGGATCACAGGCCGAGGCCAAGATCATGGAGCAGTTCAACAGCCAGTTCGCACACTTTCCAACCGACGCCCCCGCGTGCGATATTTGCGGCTCAATCACCGTCCGCAACGGAACATGCTACAAATGCTTCAATTGCGGCAACTCCATGGGATGCTCTTAGCGATTCACTATTGACTATTTTCTATTGACTGTTGGGGGAGAGGTTTTCCAGGATGGGCTGATGTGCCTGCTAGGTTTGAATAGGCCGGTCCGATTCCGCGCAAAATCTTGATTTTTTGCTGCAAAATTGTTTGACACACATCGCTAATCTGCTAAAATACGCGTTTTTTGGTAGTACGATGAGAGTATATCTATGAAAAGCTTCATGGCTAAAAATGATCAGGTCGAGCAGAAGTGGGTGCTCGTGGACGCCGAAGGGGCTGTTCTTGGCCGGATGGCGGCGAAGATTGCCCCCATGCTCATGGGTAAGACCAAGCCCACATATACGCCGCATGTCGACACTGGCGACTACGTGATCGTGGTCAATGCCGACAAGGTAAGGGTCACCGGCAAGAAGGCTCAGTCGAAGGAGTACGACTATTACACGCATCATCCCGGCGGGCACAAGTACGTCAGTTTTGCCGACATGATGGCCAAAGAACCTGAGAAGGTGATTCAGATGGCCGTAAGGCGAATGCTGCCCAAGAACAAGCTCGGCAGGAAGATGTTGAAGAAGTTGAAGGTTTACCGCGGACCTGAGCATGAGCAGCAGGCCCAGAGACCGGAGAAGATTGAACTCTTTTAGATTTGAGATAGCGAACTATGGCAGAGACCAAGGTTGAAAACCCTGATATTCAAGTGACCGACAAGGCGCCCGAAGCTGAGATTGACTCTCAACTCAAGGCAGCGCCCAAGCCACAAAGTGAGTCCAAGGGCGGCTACTGGTGGGGAACCGGCAGAAGGAAGAGCTCGGTGGCCCGCGTGAGGATCAAACCGGGCAGCGGAAAATTGGTGGTCAACAAGAAGGAACTCAACGATTACTTCAAGAGGGCGCAGGACCAGAACGCGGTTAAGGCTCCTCTCAAGGCGGTTCAGGCCGAGAAGATTTTCGACGTCTTTATCAACGTTAAGGGCGGCGGGACTACGGGCCAATCCGGCGCGTCGCTGCTGGGAATCGCCCGGGCGTTGAAGCGATATGACGAGAGCTTCCTGCCGGCTCTGAGGGACGGCGGGCATCTTACCCGCGATCCACGGATGGTCGAGAGAAAGAAACCCGGCCAGAGAGGCGCAAGGAGAAGGTTCCAGTTCTCGAAGCGTTGATTTGCCGATTCACTTTTGGATCTAGCATGGTGCTCCCGGCTGAAGATTTCCGTTCTTGCGCGGGTAACTTGTGCCATAGGTAGCGGCCTTAAAGTAACAAGCTATGGTTTTGCTCGCGAGAATTTACTACCCTGAAGGGTATACAACAGCCGCCGAGAGACTTTTCTCAGCGGCTATTTTCGTAAGGTTATGGGCTTTGCAGAAGCTCGGTATATTACTCCTGATTGAGAATTCGGGTTCTTGCGCGGGCAAGTGGCTTTACAATAACAGGTTATGGTTTTGCTCGCGGGAATTTACCACCCTGAAGGGTATAATCAGTGGGAGGCACACGGTATGATACGGGCGGCGATAATAGGGGCCAGCGGATATACGGGCGCCGAATCGATAAAGATACTCCTGGGCCATAGCGAGGCCGAGCTTACCTATCTGACCGCTCTGGCCGCCGAATGCGGGGCCGTGGCGGATGTCTTCCCCCAGTTCAAGGGTCGGTGTGATCTGGAAATCGAGCCTTTGGACCTCGACAAGCTGGCGCAGACGGCTGACGTTGCCCTCTGCTGTTTGCCTCACAAGGTGTCTATGGGCTTTATCCCCAAGCTGCTGGACGCCGGGCTCAAGGTGATTGATTTTAGCGCAGACTACCGGCTCAAGGATGTGTCTGTCTACGAGAAGTTCTACGGTGTTGAGCATACCGACCACGCCAACCTGGCCCATGCGGCATTCGGCTTGCCTGAACTTTTCCGCGAGGAAGTAAGGGGTGCCGATCTGGTTGCCAATCCAGGCTGTTTCCCCACAGGTGCGTCATTGGCGATAGCGCCATTGCTCAGAGAGGGGCTCGTCAAGACCGATTCGATCATCGTAAATTCGGTGACGGGCGCATCGGGTGCGGGTAAGAACCCTTCGAACAGGTTTCATTTTCCTAACATGAATGAGAATGTCGTTCCCTATGGGATCGGCGTACATCGTCACATGCCGGAGATCGAACAGATAGCCAGCGAGGTTGCCGGATCACAGGTGGGGGTACTTTTTCAGCCTCACGTGGGACCTTTCGATCGGGGGATTCTATCGACAGTCTATTCCGAGCCTGTCAAAGCAGTCGGTGCCGAGCAATTGGCTCAACTCTATGGCGATTTCTATGATGCCGAACCCTTCGTGCAGATATGCGCCGACGCCCCCGGTGTGAAGGACGTCGTCGGGACGAATTATTGCCACATCTTCGTGACTTCTGTCAAGGGCCGGATCATCAGCTTCTCGGCTATCGACAACATAGTAAAAGGCGCTTCGGGCCAGGCGATCCAGAACATGAATATCGCCTTCGGGCTGCAGGAAACCCTGGGGCTTATCTGACATAGCGTCGTCTACCATATGGGGGCAAGGGCAGCAAAGTGGCTCGGGCGAGCAATCGTCAGGGCCAGAGGATTGACCACCACAGAAACTGGGGGGCCAACTCAATGGGAAATGACAAGCTTCTGAAGGCCGACCGCATCCTACGTTGGATACATTTGTATACGGGTTTGTTTCTGCTGCCATGGATGCTGGTCTATGGCGCGAGCGCCTTTTGCCTCAATCACAACCAGTGGTTTATCAAGAAGCTGAACATAACACCGATACGTTGGCAGACCGAGCGTGAAGTAGATTTCCGCCCTGACGATAAGTTCCCCCGCGAGCCTGCAGACCAGGCCGGCGCGATCGTCAAGTTCCTGGATCTGGACGGCCCTCACCGCGTCCTGGGCAAGCCCAACGACAGTCAGATGATTATCAATCGTATCTGTGCGACGGGAAACTATCGCATTACCTGGCGCAAAGCTAGCTCGCTGCTTGTTGTCGAGAAGCAGAAATCCTTCTCCTTCTACAGACTCATCCATTTCCTGCATTTTCGTGGTGGATATGGTCAACCGTATTTCGCCCACATTGCGTGGGCCGTGATCGTCGACGCGGTTGCGGTCTCGGTGTGGCTGTGGGTCATCTCCGGAGTCTACCTCTGGTGGCGCAGGAGCCGCAGGCGGCTGATCGGATTCTTGTCTCTGGTGGCCGGTGTGCTTTCGTTCGCAGGACTTGTGGTTCTGTTCTGCATGTAAGGCGATTGCCGACAAGCGCCTGTTTTTGCTTGACGTGGCACGACTTATGCAATTTCTGCCGCATGGCCTTACTAGAGTTTTCTGTAGTAGCCACGTCGCCCAATTGGTACAATCAGCCGCCACCGACAAGTTGAGACAGGTCCGTGGAGTTGCGTAACGACCGAAACGTACACTTAAGCGATGGATACAGAGCGCCTATGAGCAAGCACTTACTCACTCTATTCGTATTGATCTCCGGATTAGTGGTGCTGTCAACGTGCAGTGAGCAAGGTGATCGAGTAATCCGGGAAGAGGTGCGTTCGTTCGTCGAAGTAGTAGAACACGGCAGATCAGAACTCTTCGCAGTGCCGTTTGACCGTTACAAGACCGAGATGAAAGGACTTCCTATCGGAGTATTTGACTCTGGCATCGGAGGGCTCACGGTGCTTGCGGCCATTCTTGAACTGGATGCCTTCGACAATGTCACTGGCGAGAGCGGGCCGGATGGCCAACCCGACTTCGAGCACGAGCGGTTCGTCTATCTTGGCGATCAGGCAAACATGCCTTACGGCAACTACCCCTCCGAGCAGAAGACGGACTTGCTGGAGGAGCTGATCCTCAAAGACGTCGTGTTTCTGCTCGGCGAGCGTTACTGGCCTTCTGCAACCGCACAAATGCCGCGGCATGATAAGCCGCCGGTCAAAGCAATCGTCATCGCCTGTAACACGGCTACGGCGTATGGGCTCGATGCCGTCAGTGAAGCGCTGAAGCAGTGGCAACTGCCGGTTCAGGTCGTCGGTATTGTCGACGCCGGCGCCGCCGGCGCCGTTCGAGCTATCACCGAGCGGGGCAACAAAGGAGCTGTAGCCGTGCTCGCCACAGTCGGCACCTGCAAGAGCGAGGGCTATTCCCGTGCGATCGCACAGCACGCCGGCCAGGCAGGCATCAGGCCGCCAACGGTCATTCAGCAAGGCTGCCTCGGCCTCGCCGGTGCTATCGAGAATGATCCATCCTACGTCAGCGCGGCAAAAGCGGCTCAGGCCGTGGACTACCGCGGCCCTGCAGTGGGCAGCCAGTTGGCCCCGGTCGATCCTGATCTTTTTGCGCAATATGATTTTGAGGCCGAAGGGCTTTTGGGAGATATCGGCCTGCCTTCTACCTGGCGGCTCAACTCTGTTGAGAACTACATTCGCTATCATACTGCGACTCTTCTGGAGCGGCACCGACTGAGCGACAACTCAGAGCCCATCAGCGTTTTTGTCCTGGGCTGTACGCACTTTCCGTACTATACCGAGACAATCGCCGAATCGTTGGAGCGACTGCGCGATTTTAGCCGGCCCAATGGCGACGAGCCCTACAAGAATCTTATTATGGAACAACCTTCCTTCATCGATCCTGCCGAGCTGACTGCAAGGCAGCTCTACGAGACTCTCTCCGGATCAGGACTTCTCATTTACAAACGCGACAGATCAGTCATTTCCGTGGATGAATTCTACATTTCAGTGCCCAACGCCTCGTCAGCGGATGCTAGGCTCACCGACGGCGGTGGATTCACCTACGAATACAAGTACGGCCGCGCGGCCGGCAACTTTGAGTTGGAGTACGTTAAACGTGTGCCCATGAGCAGCGTGAATCTCTCACCTGCCGTTCGCGAGAGAATCAGGACAAGCATGCCGGTCGTCTGGAACCGACTCGTAACGTTCAGCCAGAGAGGTCCCCGAACCGGCGATCTGCCGGACTCGTCGCGAATAGCCCCCACTGGCGTCAACTAGGTACCGACCTACAGGCGGGGTCAAGATCGGGATTGTTGACTTGTCGAGACTTTTCTTCGCCTTGCAGCCAAAAGATGAACGGGCACAAATCACCGGCATTTGACGCTTTGGAGCACCTTTGCTAAGATCAGAGGCGGTTTTTTTTTGTCTTGTTTGGAACGATTTGGCTGTTTGAAACGTTTAGAAGGTAGTCGAGAAGCAAATATTGGACAGTGCTGAAACATTCGAAAAGGCTGCTCTTGGCCATCTCGACGCTGTATACAGGGCGGCTGTAGCTCTATGCGGTGGGCGTCAGGAGGCAGATGATCTGGTGCAAGAGACGTACTTGAGGGCCTTTGAACGTTTCGAGTCGTTCAGACCGGGCACGAACTGTAAGGCATGGCTCCTTCGGATAATGCGTAACATTTGGATCGATCGGCTAAGAAGAAAGAAGATCGCCGGCAACGAGCTGCCGCTTGCCGAACAGGCCGTTGCTGAGGAGGGTCGAGATAAAGAGACGGTATGGTCGAATGCAGAAGACTTGATTGAGAACTTTTCGGATGAGCAGGTTATCAAGGCACTGAGTGAGCTGCAGGAAGACCAGCGGTTGACACTGTTTTTGATCGATGTTGAACAATTGAGCCAGGAGGATGTGGCCCGGATTACGGGCGTCGCGACCGGCACCGTCAAAAGCCGTACCAGCCGCGGGCGTGCCGCGTTGAAAGAAAGATTAGCCTCTTACGCCAGGAAGATGGGACTGGCGGGGCACTGAGATATGAACCATATAACTGATGAACGATTTGAAGATATCTTGCAGGGCGAAGAGACCGATCTGGCGCATTTGAGACAATGCCAGGACTGCAGAGACCGTCTCGCTGAGAAGAAGGCAATTGCCGAAAGGTTGCGTTCGGCCTTTGGCTCTATGCATGCCAGTCCGGAGCTTGCTGACCGGATTTCTCAGACGCTCAATGCAGCGACTGCTGCTGTGACGAGTGACAGACCAGTGAAACGTGTTTCACTCAGTTCTCATCGCCGGCAACTCTGGCCGGCATTCGCCGCGGCAGCGGCGATACTGATTGTGCTGGTGCCTCTGAGCGTGTATTTTAACACGTCATCTACGGCGAAGGCCGCACAAGCCGAATTGGTGGGAATCCATCAGGAGAATCTCAGACCCGATCGTGAGTTCTTCAGCGACGCCGAGCCGGAGAAACTGGCAGAGTACCTCAAGAGTGAACTGGGCTTTAGCCCCGCCTTTCCATGTACCGGCCAGGGAATGGCAATCCGCGGCTGCTGTGTGGCCCATTTCAGAGAGCGGATAGTGGGCAGCTATGTGGTGGATACGCCACAGGGAGTAATCTCCATCATAGTCGTGACCGATAGGCCAAAGTCTCTTGGTATGAGCCGAATGTCCGAAAGAACAAGATCCGGACAGACCTGCTGGAAGGCCTCATTTGCTCGTTGCAGCATGGTCACAGTTCGTCTCGGCGACTACTCCTACTGTGCCGTCGGGGAAATCTCACACAAATATCTGCTGGAACTCATCAGCCGGCTTCTATCCTGACAGCCGGCAATCAGAACGCAGATTGGGCCGGCTAGCATGCTCTCACCGCCGAAAACGCTGACCTTGCAGGGCTTTTTGCCGTTTTGCGGAGGGAGCGAGGAGGGGTGCAAGAATGGATTTTGCGAATTTTTTGGCCAAATCGGCGGTATGATGTTGACCTGGGTCGGCAAATAGCGTACTATATCGCGTTTACGAATTCTTTTAAGGGAAGTAGCTAAATGCCTAAACAGAAGACCCACAAGGGGCTGACAAAGAGAGTCAAGATTACCGCTTCCGGCAAGATCAAGCGCGGTCGCACCGGGGCCGGGCATCTTATGAGCAGCAAGAACGCCAAGAGGCGAAGGCGAGTCAGCAGCTCGACCATGATGAACAGCACGACAACCAGGACGACCAAAATCGCAATGTGCAAATAGACACCCTGAAGCAGGAACAAGTAATCATTAGAAGATAGTCAATAATCATTTGACTGAGCTTGCTTCTCGGCTTGGGAACATGCCCATTCCGCTGCCGCCAGCAAGCCTGAAGAACCGAAGATATTTTCAAGGAAAGCGGGTCAGTAAAGATGCCAAGAGTAAGAAAAGGCGCTGCACGGCGCCAGGCGAAGAAACGAGTCCTCAAAGCAGTCAAGGGCCATCGCGGTTCGGCGGGTCGGCTATACCGGCTGGCCAAGGAGGCCACCGTGCGAGCGGATGTCAACGCCCGAATCGGCCGCAAACTCAAGAAACGCGATTTCAGAGGCCTGTGGATTACCCGACTAAGCGCTGCGTGCCGGCAGCGGGGCGTCAGATACAGCCAGTTCATCGACGGCTTGAAGAAGGCCAACATCGCCCTCAATCGAAAGATGCTGAGCGAGATTGCCATCGCCGATCCTAAGGGCTTCGACGCCATCGTTGAGGCCATCAAGGCCGCGGCAGAATCGTAGATCGTAATCCGCCCCGGTGTTGCCGGCGACGACATATATGGTGTTCCCTATTGAAAATTCCCGTGCTTGCGCGGGTAACTTGTGGCATAGGTAGTGGGTTCACAATACAGTGTTCTCGACATAGAATTCCCGCTCTTGCGCGGGTAACTTGTACCATAGGTAGTGGACTTACAATAACAGGTTATGGTTTTGCCCGCGGGAATTTACTACCCTGAAGGGTACGATATACGGCACACGAGATAATGCTTGAGCAATTTGAAAAAACCGGCAGCGATGCCCTTGCTGAATTGCAGAAAGTCACCGACCTTGCCGCGCTGGAGGATTTCCGGATAAAGTACCTGTCTCGCAAGGGGCAGATCACTCAGTTGCTCAGCCAGATAGGCAAGCTGCCGCGCGAGCAGAAGCCCCAGGCGGGCCAGCTTGCCAACAGGATCAAGAACGATGTCACCAGGGCGTTCGAGCAGTTGAAGAGCGATCTGGAGGCGAGACAGCAAGAGCCAAAGGAGCTGGTAGATGTCACTCTGCCCGGCGTGCCTGTCAACATCGGCAAGCCGCATGTTATTACGCAGACCTTGAATGAGCTGCTGGAGATATTCGGCCGGATGGGATTCGGCGTGGCGTATGGCCCTGAGGTCGAGGACGAGTGGCACAATTTCATCGCGCTGAACATCGGACCCGAGCACCCGGCGCGGGACCCTTCGGACAATTTCTATATCGACGACAACACGTTGCTGCGGAGCCAGACGTCCACGATACAGATTCGCGTTATGGAGCGCACCAAGCCGCCCATTCGAATTGTCGCACCGGGTCGGGTATATCGACCGGACACCGTCGATGCGACGCACATGTACATGTTCCACCAGCTCGAGGCACTGGTTGTCGACGAGGGTGTCAGCATGGTGGATATGAAGACCGCTATCGAACAGTTCATCCATGCCTTTTTCGGTCCCGAGACGCAGTGGCGCTTCCGCCCGAGCTTCTTTCCCTTTACCGAGCCGAGTGCCGAAGTTGACCTGCTCATGAAGGATAAAACCGGCGAAGAAAACTGGGTAGAGATGGGCGGCTGCGGCATGGTCGACCCGAACGTTTTTGACGCGGTGGGAATTGACAGCGAGAAATACACCGGCTGGGCATTCGGATTCGGCATCGAACGGCTGGCCATGCGCAAGTACGGCATAACCGATATCCGCCTGCTCTTTGAGAACGACCTGCGCTTCCTCGACCAGTTTTGAGGTAATAAAGAGCTGGATCCGCAAGGATAGTGTTCCATGATAACAAACGAAGAAATCCTTCGGACTCTTGCCAAAGACAAATCCGAGCTACAGAAGCAATTCAAGGTTCGCAAGATGGCATTGTCCGGATCTTATGCAAGAGGAGAGCAGAGGGTTGACAGCTATGTGGATATACTCGTCGATGTTGACCCGCAGATAGGTCTGGAGTTCGTGACGTTGGCGCGGAGAATAGAGGCACTGCTTGGAATCAATGTTGACCTTGTCTCAAGCAGGGCGGTCTCGTCGAAGGCGATGAAATTCATCGAGTCGGAACTAATTGATGTCTAAAAGACCCACAGATCTATTGCTATAAGAATCAATTGGCGTTCGACTTCGGAATCGAGCGGCTGGCCATGATAGAGTACGGCACAACTGACAGCCGCCTGCTCTTTGAGAACAACCTGCGCGTCCTGAGCCAAATTTAGACTCTCTGCCGTTGAGCCGGCTGTTTTTGTGGAGACCCGCGGTGGGGGGGACGAGTCATCGCCCTTGTCCTTGAAGTTCGCAGTTGGATATGATGATTGAAATTACCAGTGACATGTACATTTCCCGGGACGAGCTTGTCTTCAAGGCCTCGCGTAGCAGCGGGCCCGGCGGCCAGAATGTCAACAAGGTCAACACGCGTGTGACTCTGTTCTTTGATGTGATCAACTGTGAACGTATTTCCGAGGCCCAGAAGCGACGAATACTCACCCGACTTGCAACGCGGACCGACAAGAACGGCGTAGTCAGGGTCGTCTCGCAGAAATACCGGACGCAGAAGGCAAATCGCGAGGCCGCCGTCGAGCGATTGCAGGGATTATTAGCAGATGCGATGAAGCCCCTGCCCGTGCGGAAGAAGACCAAGGTTTCGTACGCGGCCAAACAGAGGCGGCTTGAGGAAAAGCGCCGGAGAAGTCTGCTAAAGCAGCAGAGAGCCAGGAGAAACATGGGTGAGGGTTTTGCCGATTAGAGTTGGCCGGACGAGGCGGATATCTCAGCGTCTCCAGCGTATCCAGCGTCTTGGGCGTCTTCGGCGTTTTCCGAGTCTTCCGCCGCGGGTCGTCAAGAATACCACGATCGCGGTAACGATCACTACTACCAGGACTTCTTTTGGGCTCATCAACACGGCCAGCATTGCGATTTAAGTCTCCCTGTTCGTCAAACCTCCGTCCGGCGGAGTTCGTTCAAATGTCTCGGTCAGCTGGGATTCTGGCAATTATTCCACACAAAAGCAAGCGAATACTCCGCCGCGGTGACCGTTTTCATTGATTAGCCTGATATGGTGCTCACGATTGAAATCTCGCGTTTTTGCGCGGGTGAGCGGCTTTGCAATACACTGTTCCCGACCTAAAATCCCCGTCCTTGCGCGGGCAAGTCACCTCACAATAACAGGTTATCGTTTTGCTCGCGAGAATTTACTACCCTAAAGGGTATGCTCGCGGGAATTTACTACCCTGAAGGGTATAAATCTGGCACAAAGAGACGATTTTTATTAGATTAAAGTTAGTTCTGTGACGTCATATTAGTGGCGATGGCTGACGCTGTCGCTGATTAGGCTGGATTTAGATGCTGGATGAGAAGCGTCTGGTGCGGGAACTCAAGCGCGGCAGTAAGCAAGCCCTGCGTCAGATTTATATGGAGTACAAGGACAACCTGCTGACAATAGCGACCGCTCTATTGCACGATAATAATGCGGCCGAGGATGTTCTGCACGATGTGTTTGTCTCTTTCGCCGGTACCGTCGGGCGTCTTCGGCTTCGCGGCAGTCTGAGGAGCTACTTGACCACCAGCGTTGTCAACCGCGTCAGAGACAGCTATCGCAAGAAGACGCACCACATGGTGGAACTCGACGAGGCCCGGCAGGTGGCGGGCGATTCGGGTGATCCTGAGAGGTCGGCCATTTTCGATGAGAAGTCGGGGCAGTTGGCCGATGCCCTGGCCCAGCTTCCGATAGAGCAACGAGAGACAATCGTCCTGCACTTGAACGGCAGGATGAAATTCAAGGAAATAGCCTCGATGCAGGGTATTCCGATAAGTACTGTGCAGGGCAGATATCGTTATGGGCTTGGCAAACTGCGGACAATACTAAAGGAGTGATGAAAAAATGAATCCCGCCGACAGCATAGAACGACGGATCGAGCAGTTGCACATATCTACCGGGGCCGAGACCGACAAGCGCATCCTCGACGATTCCTTCGCGGCACTTGGCGTGGGTCTGCTGCAGCCCCAGGGCGGCATCCGGCGATTGATCTTTGGCAGCAGAATTGCAGGGCCGGTGGCGGCCGCAGCGGCCGTGACCTTGGTAGCCGCCGTCTTGCTGGTAAGCCTGCCGCAGAGAGGATCTGACACTGTCGAAGAATTCTACAGGACATTGAGCGGCGCCGAAAATGTATGCGTCTCTACGTTTGCGGCCGGACAGACGAGTCCCCAGCAGCAGGTTTGGACATCGCATAGCCTGAATGTGCGGCTGTTCAAAACCGGCAGCGGCGATCAGGCGCGGTTCGCTCTGTGGGATGTTCCGAGCAAGGTCCAGATGACGATGTATCTGTCTGAGTTTCAGACAGAGCCGCTGACCGAAGAGAGGCTTGCCGAGATCGAGAAGTCCCTGGCGTCGCTGTCCGGCGTGACGCCTTTTGCCGATGTAAAGGACGTTCCTAAGCGTGCTCGGTGGAGCCGCGTCAAAGACCCGGCCGCAGTTGCTGTCATAAGTGGCTGTGCAGTCTATGACCTCGAGTGGCTCCAGCAAGGCACCATCTCCGAAGTGGGCACATACAGAAGGTGGCGCGTCTTTGTGGATGCCAAGACACATCTGCCCAGGAGGGCGGAATCATACGCCAAGTCCGAGTCTGAACAAGAGTACGCACTCGAGTACTTTATCATGGTCACATACCCAAGCGAGAGTGAGATTCAGGATATCGTTGCAGGCACTTTTGGTCCTCCCTCAAGCCGGACAGGCGGCCCCGAGTACATAGGCACACCCGGAATGGATCGATAGATCGCCCGCCAAGGGCCCATGGTCTCCCGATTGTGATTTCCCGTTTTTGCGCGGGTATCTGGCTTCACAATATAGTGTTGTCAACTTAGAATCCCCGTTCTTGCGCGGGCAAGTGGCCTCACAATAACAGGTTATGGCTCTGCTCGCGAGAGTTTACTACCCTGAAGGGTATGACAGGTCATGGTTTTGCTCGCGGGAATTTACTACCCTGAAGGGTACAGTTTCCCGCTATAATGGGCACACGTAAAGTGCCGATCGGGCAAGTCGTACGGACAAGGGCCGTTTCACTACGTGCAAAGGAGGTCATAGAAGCATGCCGAAACTGTGGATGTTAACGACGGTGCTGCTGGCATTTGCCCTGGGTGGCAACACGTTGCCTGCACAAGAGACGGAGCTTCAATATCTTTCCGGCCACGGCAAGGATGATCCCGTCAAGTGGCAGTTCCACTGCAGTGGCGGCCAAAATAGCGGCAGATGGACGACGATAGATGTGCCCTCGAACTGGGAGTTTCAGGGATTCGGCACATACAACTACGGCCACGACGATCCCAAGGCCTCCGAGCAGGGCAGGTATCGCTATTCGTTCGAGATGCCGCGGCGCTGGAGGGATAAGACAATCTTCATTGTCTTTGAAGGTGTCATGACCGACACTGCGGCATGGATCAACGGTAAGTCCGCCGGTCCCGAACATCAAGGCGGCTTCTATCGCTTCAAGTACGACATTACGAAGCTGGTCAAGTTCAACGGCGGCAATCTTCTGGAGGTCACGGTCGACAAGGTTTCATCGAACGCCAGTGTCGAGGCGGCCGAGCGAAAGGCCGACTACTGGGTCTTCGGGGGAATCTATCGGCCCGTATATTTGGAAGCCTTCCCGCAGCAGTTCATTGAACGAACCGCAATCGACGCGCGGGCCGACGGGACAATTTCTGCCGATGTGTACCTGAAGAACATTGTGGACGTGGACCAAATTGTTGGGACTGTCACTAAACGCGGCGTTGGAGAGCGAGAGGTACTGAGTGCGGAGCTGACCGCCGGGCAGAGCAAGGTCACACTCAGAGGCAAGGTCAGCGGCATCGAATCCTGGACTGCCGAGACGCCCCATCTCTATGATCTTGAGTTGGCTCTCATGAAGGAGAGCACAATCATTCACAGAACTGCCGAGCGTTTTGGATTTCGCACGTTCGAAGTTCGGCCGGGCCAGGGGCTGTTTCTAAACGGCAAGAAGATCCGCCTCAAGGGCGTCAATCGCCATTGCTTCTGGCCCGATTCGGGGCGCTGCCTGAGCCGGCAGGTAAGTTACGACGACGTTCGGCTTATCAAGCAAATGAACATGAATGCCGTGCGAATGTCGCACTATCCTCCTGACAAACATTTTCTCGAGGCGTGTGATGAATTGGGCCTGTACGTGCTGGACGAACTGGCCGGATGGCAGAGGCCCCCTTACGATACGGACATCGGCAAGAAACTCGTGCGCGAGTTGGTAACACGCGACGTGAGCCATCCGTGCATTCTGTTCTGGGACAATGCCAACGAGGGAGGTTGGAACCGCCAGCTCGACGATCAGTTCGCGCTGTATGATCCGCAGAAGAGGATAGTGCTGCATCCGTGGGAGAACTTCAACGGCATCGATACGGATCATTACGAAGGCTACGAGAGCGTCAGAAAAAAGCTGAGCAGCTCGACTCTCTTTATGCCGACCGAATTCCTGCACGGCCTGTACGACGGCGGCCACGGCGCGGGGCTCAACGACTACTGGAACCTGATACAGAACTCTCCGCTTGGGGCAGGGGGATTCCTCTGGGCGCTGGTCGATGAAGGTGTGGTGAGAACCGATAAGAACGGCGCCATCGATACGGATGGCAACCATGCTCCCGACGGTATCCTCGGGCCGTACCGCCAGAAGGAGGCCAGCTTTTATACGATAAAGGAAATCTGGTCGCCGATTCAAATCGGGCTGCGAGAGTTGCCGGACGATTTCTCCGGGCGCATCGAGGTGGAAAATCGCTACGGCTTCACCGACCTGCAAGATTGCCAATTAGAGTGGAGGCTGGCGAGGTTTCCGAGACCCTTTGAGGACAAAGATGAACATACGGTGGTCGACGAGGGGAAACTGCGCGGTCCCGGTGTCAGGCCGGGCGACCGGGGCGTGCTGGAGTTGGAGTTGCCGGACGACTGGCGCCAGGCTCATGCACTTTATTTGAAGGCGTCCGATCCGGCCGGAGAAGATATCTGGACGTGGTCCTGGGCTCTCAAGCAGGACTGCGGGACGTGCCATCAGTATGTGGATCAGCAGAGCAAGAAGGATGCGAAGATCAGCGTAACCGAAAAGGATCGGGAGCTGCTCGTTAAGGTCGACGATCTGAGTTTATCGTTCGACAAAGTGACAGGCCAGCTGGCGAAGGTCGAGAAGTACGGTGCGCACATATCGTTCGGCGCCGGGCCGCGGCTTGTGACGGGTGATAGCAGGCTGGCCGACTTCAAACACTATCGGGACGGCAACGATGTCTATGTGGAGACCGCTTATGACAACGGTCTGTATGCGAAGTGGAAGGTCTATCCCAGCGGCTGGATGAGACTGGACTATCAGTACGAGCTTGAGGGCCAATTCGATCTGATGGGGATTACGTTCGATTACCCCGAGAGCAAGATGCGCAAGATGAGATGGGTGGGCCGGGGACCCTATCGCGTGTGGAAGAACCGGACAAAGGGAGGAAGACTGGACGTGTGGAGCAATGATTACAAGGACCACACGCCCGGCGTAACCTGGGACTTCCCGGAGTTCAGAGGTTACTACAACGGTTGGCAGTGGGCGGCATTCGAAACCGAGGAGGGCAAGGTCACTCTGCTCAACGGAACCGAAGATGTCTTCTTAGGTGTTTACATGCCGAAGAATGGGCCAGATCCAA
>LJTR01000259.1 GCA_001303465.1 Phycisphaerae bacterium SG8_4 | reverse complement strand
CTAGAGCTACACCGACAACGAGGCTGATAACGAGGCGATCTGGCAAAGCTGGATTGACGGCTTCGGCGTTCCAGCTAACGGCTCGCAGGCTGGCTATGAGTTCCCGCCTTATGCTGAGCAAACGATTGTCAACGGTGGCTCGCAGTCCATGCCGCTGTCTTACAACAACACGGCCGGCGTGAGCGATTCAAGGGCCGAGTTGACTTTGACGGCTCCCCGTGACTGGACTGCACATGGGGTCGCAGTGTTATCGCTGTGGTTCAGAGGCTATCCGCCGTCTGTCGGCAGCTTTACCGAAGGTCCGGTCGGGACATTCACTATGACCGGCTCGGGCGCGGATATAACCGGAACTGCCGATGAGTTCCACTACGCCTATAAGAGCCTCACGGGCCCCGGCACAATCATTGCCAGGGTGGACAGCGTTGTGAATACCCACAACTGGGCCAAGGCCGGCGTGATGATACGAGAGACGCTCGACCCCAATTCGGCCCAGGCGATGGCATTCGTAACGCCGGGCCAGGGCGTAGTATTCGAGTATCGCGTTGGTGCCGGCCAGAGCAATGTGGGCGCAGCGGGCCAGGATGCCGGCATCACCGCGCCGCACTGGGTGAAACTTGAGCGGGACGTCGCGGGCTTCTTCACTGCTTCTCAGTCCACGAACGGCTCATCCTGGACACCCATAGGCAATACCCTTGCACAGAACATCCCGATGGGTCCGACTGTCTACATAGGTTTGGCGCTGACGAGCCACAACGCTACGCAGACCACTGAGGCGAGGTTCTCGAACGTCACAATAACCGGCAACGCAGGCACTCAGTGGTCGAATCAGGACATTGGAATACTGGCCAACGCTGCCTAGGCGTTCTATGTGGCCCTTTCCAATGCGGACGGCACCACGGCGGTTGTCACCAACAGCGACGCCAACGCTGCTGTAACGGAGGTCTGGGCCGAGTGGCAGATAGATCTGAGCGAGTTCGCCAATCAGGGCGTGAACCTGGCCGACGTTGATAAGATCGCGGTCGGTCTTGGCGCCACAGGCGACCCGGCGGCAGCCGGCGGCTCAGGGACAGTGTTCATCGATGACATCGTGTTGCTGCGGCCGGCTCCGACACCTCAGCCGTAAGCAAAGGCAGAATATCGACGGTCGAGATAGAACTGTTGATGCGACGTCGAATGCCCTATTCGGGGCCTGTACCGATTGACTCGGCGTGGGCCCCGACTGTTTTGCCCTGATCAGCGCTCGGCAGGAATTCGCACGAAAGCGACATCAAAGTTCTGTTTTAGAGTGGCCTGAAAATAGGTACCTTCCAGAGCATCATTCTGAGGATTGTAGTTCAAAGTATAATTTGAACCGGGGTAGCCCGCATCGTGCAGTTCTACAAAGACACAAAGTGTGCCGTCCTTGTCTTCAACCTTGGCTACAGCAACATTAATGGGCCGTGGATTGTAATATCCGGCCCGCAATGTACCGTCCGGACCAACCTCGCGGATTTCGATTTCATACGGGCTGTCCGTGCGAAGCCATCGACCGACCAGTTTCTGCATGTTCACCGGCTCGGAGACAGCCTTCACAGGCGGTACTCCCTCTGAGCGTGAACCGCTCGGCAACGCCGAGTCTGCGCTGTCGGAGGCATTCATTCTCCAGATGAGAATCCCGCAAAGAACCGCCACTATGGCGATTGATGCCGAGGCTATCGCAAGATACTTTACGTGTATGACCTTCATTCTGGATTACCCACGCAGACTTCACCGAAACGCTTGCTCACTCTTGGACTTTTCATATGTCATTATAGCAGACCGCAGGCGGATTTAAAGCGCGATCTCTGCAGAATTGGCATGGATGCCCTTCCACTGGCGATCGTCGATTTTGCGAGCGCAAGACACCTCTGCCGGGATTGCTCTACAGCCTTCTGTGAGGCGGACGTGGACAACTCGCGAACTGGCCGCTGATATTGCGGCTGCGCAAAGTGGCCGGGCCTCTTGTTGCTCAGGATTCCAACCTCGGAGAGTAATGAGACAATAGGCGAAAAGTGCCGGCGAGCAGTGCGGAGCTGTTTCTTGATGGGGTATGCTCTTTAGACTAATGCTTCAGAATTCGATCCATACTCTCATGGAATTCACTGAGTCCAAAGGGCTTGCGCAAGAAGCTAAGTCTGCTCTTTTTCAGATAAGCCTCGCGCTCCGGAGTTATGTCTGCGGAGTAGAAAAGGAAATGCTCTTTCAGTTTTGAGTCGTACTCAACAGCCCTGTTGTAGAACTCGAAGCCATCCAGGCCCGGCATTTCGATATCAGAGACGATACCATTGTAGAAATGCTCTCTGACCTTATCCAAACCTTCGTTGCCGCCGGCCACTGTCTCCACGCTACCCCTGCGAGCAAGAAGGGCGGCAACCAATTTTCGCAGTGGCTCATTATCGTCGACGACTAGGAATCTATTCTCCCAAACGACTGGAAGTGTTTCCACGTTAATTGATGGCCTCAAGTGTTGATCAAGAGAGTCTACGAAGCCCTGAATGTGTTTCAGGTGAGATTGGATCTCAGCAGTCATGCGTTCAGATTCGCGGTTGATCCGGCTAAATTTCTGGACGATGTAAAGGAAGACCGGGTTCAGTTCCGACGATTCTGCTCTGGCCATGTACTCTATGACGCGTCCTTTGGAAATACCTTTTCCTGTAAGATGCTCCTGGAATCTCTTGAGAGGCGCTTCGACACGATCTCTGGTTTTGGAGTCGAGGGCTATATCCAACACAACTCGGGCTTGCCTCTCTTCCAGATGCGACAGAATCGTCGTCATGAACTGTGCATGCGATTGCTCATCCTCGGCCAACCCGATCAAGAAGCTGCTGAAATCGGCGTCATCGGCACATGCCCTTGCTGCCTGCCCATAGAGACTGCCGACTAGATCCTCAATTTGCCTGAGCCAACCAATTACGTCCCGAATATGTGCCAGTGCTGAAGTAGCCATCCGCATTTCCCCTACTGACCGGCAATCTCTCATTGATGATACTTGGCAACACTACGAAGCATTGCACTTGCTGAGTATATAGACTTCAATGTAAAACCGCAACCATCCAGACAATGACCGTCGAAAATACGCATTGTCCACAATATACGATTTGGAGCGGGTAGTCTCCGGCAACTGCTGACTTGTCTGCGCGACTACTCCGGTTTCAGGCCATAGGATTGCCTTGAAATCGAAGCACATATTGTGCTAATATGGAGATCGTATCGCACAGGCGTGCCGTCTGCGAAGTCATAAGGGAAGTACATTTTGAAATTATTAGGCCTATCTTGGAAGGAAATACCATGAAGATACGAGTTATGCTGGCCCTGCTGGTTCTGTTGGCTTCAACCGCAATAGCCCGCGAGAAGCCAGTTGAAAAGGTCAAGACGCAGGCAAAGATATGCGATCCCGCCGCCAAACTGAAAGGTCTTCAGTGGGTCAAGGGCGGACCGGTTGAACTCAAGAAAGACGCAATTTACGTTGTAGAGTTCTGGGCGACATGGTGCCCGCCTTGCCGGGTGAGCATACCTCACCTTACGAAACTGCAGAAGAAGTTCAAGGACAAGAAAGTCACCTTCGTTGGCATCAGCAGCGAGAGCCTAGATAAGGTGAAGCCGTTCGTCCAAGACAAAGGCGCAGCGATGGACTACGTCGTGGCAGTGGATCCGGGGCGCAAGATTTCCGACGGCTATATGATGGCATACAGACAGCGGGGAATACCCACGGCATTTATAGTGGATAAGCAACTCCGTGTCGTATGGGTGGGCCATCCGATGAGCGATCTCGATACCGTTCTGGAGAAGGTCGTCGCCGGCAAGTTCGACCCCAAGGTCTATGCAGCCCAGAAGGAACTCGAGAGGAAGAAAAATGCGATGGCGACGTCGGCATTCCGCGAGTACTTCGAGGCGCTCCAGAAGGATGTCGCCAAAAAAGTCAAGACGGCCGCAGGCGTTATTATCGAAAATGGCTCCAGCCAATTGCTCAACGCCTTCGCCTGGCGCGTTTTGACTGAGGTCGAGCAGGACAAGCAGGATCTGTCGATTGCACTGGAGGCCGCAGCCAAGGCCAACGAGATGACTGAAGGCAAGGACGCCGCGATTCTCGATACGTTTGCCTTGGCGCTGTTCAAAAACGGCGAAGTGGCACGGGCGATAGAGGTCGAGAAGAAGGCGCTCAAGCTGGCCACCGGTGACGATCGGATGGTGGCGGAGTTCAAGGCCAGACTTGACGAATTCACCAAGGCCCCTGCAGGACAGTAGCTGAATCGTCCAGCAGACGAGCCTCTTTTATGAATCCATAAACACCTTGCTTTTCGGGTGACACTCTGTCTCCGGGATGTCTCGGCGCATATCAATTTGTGTTTGCAGGGTTTCTTCTCTTTCAACGGAAGACTGTCACAGTATTCTGCCAATTTGGCCAACCTCATTGCGGGCGAGGTCACCTGCCGTTCGGTTACCTGTCGCCGAGGTTGGTCTCCCAGATCCGGATAGTCTGATCGTAGCTGCCCGACGCCAGGCGGCCCCCATCCGGACTGAAGGTCAGGGAACTGACCTTGCTCGAGTGGCCGCGGAGGACCAGCAGCTCGTCACGTGTCTCGGCATTCCATATCTTGACGAGGTAGTCTTCCGTGCCGCCGGCAATCATCCGTTCACCGTCCGGAGAGAACGCTACTGACATCACCGAGCCCATATGGGCCGTAATGCTGAACAAGTTGTCCCCGGTTGCAGCGTCCCAGGCCTCGAGCATTCCGCTGGCGCTTCCTGATAGAATCCTCCGTCCATCAGGTGAGAAGGCGACCGCGAGAATCTCGCCATGGCCCTCAAATGTTTTGATCAATTTGCCTGTTGCGGTATCCCACACCTTCAGAGTGTTATCCCTGCCTCCGGAAACGATTCGATCGCCGCGGGGCGAGTAATCCAGTGCATTGATTCCACCTGGGTGACCAGAGAGAGTCTTCAGACATTCACTCGTCGCAGCGTTCCAGAACTTTATCATGCCATCCCAACTGCCCGAGGCGATTTGGCTTCCGTCAGGTGAGCAGCTCACGGAAGTGACGCGGTCGGTGTGTCCTGTCAGAGTCTGGAGCACCTGGCCGGTCTGAGGATCCCACAGCCGGACCGTTCCATCTCTGCTACCTGAGATAATCTTGTCCCCTTTCGGGCTGTAGGTCACGGCCTCGACCGTGTCTGCGTGGTCGCGCAGAACCTTCAGGGTCTCGCCCGTTACGGCATCCCAGATTCGCACTGTGTTGTCTTTTGGCGACTTGCCCATCGCTGGGCCAGAAGCCGAGACGATGTGGCGACCATCCGGCGAGAAGTCGATGGCGTGGATTTTCTCGTCCTGGACGTTAACTCCTTGAGGGTCAACGCAAAGCATCAGCACATCGGGCGGCATGTCCGCGTCCCACAACTTGATCGTATGATCCCGGCTGCCGGAAGCGATCCACCGTCCGTGCGGACTAACTGCCACGCTTTCGACATCGTCATCGTGACCGCGAAGCGTCAGCACGCACCCTCCCGTGTCCTGATCCCAGATCTTGACCGTATCATCTGCGCTGCCCGAGATGATCCTTCGTTCGTCGGCTGAGTAGGCGAGCGCTTTGACACCATCTTCGTGGCCCTCCAAGTTTTGCACTACCTGGCCGGTAGACAAATCCCACATCCTGACGACGAAGTCCCAACCCCCTGAAACGACATGCCCAGCATCTGCGATGAACACCAGCGCGTTCACCTCATCCTCGTGGTCTTTGAAGGTCCGTACAATATCACCCGTAGCCCAGTCCCATACCTTGACGTTCCTGTCACCGCCGCACGAGACTATCCTGCGGCCGTCGGGCGTGAAGGCCGCTGCGTAGACGATGTCCACGTGCCCTCCCAGGTCAGTGAGAAGATCTCCGCTCCGGGCATCCCATAGACTGATCTTGTTGTCCGAGCCGCCGGTGACAATTCGTGTGTCGTCCGACGAAAAAGCCACGGAAAACACCTCGAACGGATCGTGGTCTATGGACAGTTGCTCGGCGCCCGTGGTCACATCCCACAGCCTGACAGTGCCATCAAGGCTTGCCGAAGCGAGCCGCCTTCCATCGGAGGCGAATGCGATGGAGGTGACCTCTTTTTTATGGCCGTAGAGTGTTCGCCGATGGCTCATAGTCGGGACTCCGCGTGCGGCCGGTGATATGGGTTCCTGGATGTTACACAACTCCACGGTGTTGTCGGCGCTGCCGGAAGCGAGAAGATTCCCGTCGGCAGAGAAGGCGACTGATGTGACCGCATCCGAATGGCTGGAAATAGTCTGGATGCTGCGATCCGAGATAAAGGACAGACGATGCCACTCCCAGCCCCGCAGATCGGCAGGGCAGGCTCCCAGCAACTCCTTCATACGTCCGATGGCGCGGGACTCATAGGCGTTCTGCGCCAGGGCGATTCGATTGGCATAATTGCTCAATTGCAGATCCTGCGCGTGCTCCATCGTCTTCACATAGTGGTGGAGCGCCTGGTTGCGAGCCTGATAGAGCGTATACATGATGCTGCATACCGCGACGATCAACACCAGCACGGAAGCACCTGCGACCGTGACCTGAGTGCGGTGTCGCTGCAGCATCTTCTTCAAGACGTACCAGTTGCTCGGAGGACCAGCAAGCACCGGCTCGTTATTGAGATATCGTGCGATGTCGGCCGCGAGCTCGGAGGCCGCGTGGTACCTGCGTTCTCGCTCTTTCTCCAGGGCTTTCATGGTGATCCAGTCGAGGTCACCTCGAAGCGTATGGCCGAGAGTCACGGGATTCGTGCGGCGCTGTGAGGCGAGTTTTGAGGTCTTCTCCAGATTCAATCGCCTCAGACGCGTGCTCGGGGTCGGCGGCTCCTCTTCGCGGATGCGGCGGACGATCTCGTC
>LJTR01000258.1 GCA_001303465.1 Phycisphaerae bacterium SG8_4 | reverse complement strand
GTGCCGACGTTGAATGGAGCGACCTGTCCCCAGAGGGGTGTTCCGTCGTGATAGATCAGGTCGAGATAGAGAGAATAGTCGCTGTCCCGGCTGCCGCCGACACCATCTGCCTTGCTCCAGGCTGTCGCCACGATCGGCTCCGGTCTAGCCTGGTTGAGCACGACCGTCTGTGAAAGGCCCCGCTGGGATTGGGTATCAGATGCATTGTCGCAGATGAAGATGCCATTTGCTGTCTCGAAACCCCTTTGCCAGGGTCTCCAGTTTGTCGGATTCAGCAGGTTTTCGCCTGCGTCGCCTGCAGTAACGACCTTCTTCAGAACCGTGCCATCGGAAGCCGCACCGGAGCCGGCACCCGTGACATATGCCGGAGTCAACACAAGACTCCACCAGAGTGTGATAAATACACGCGTTACAGCACTGATTTTCATCTTACTTCGACCTTTCCCATTTCATTGTTCCAGAACTCAGTTGCTAGCAGATCTACCGACCCCGACAACCTGGCTGAGATATTATACAGCAATTCACAAAGCTGCGGGGAGACTGTCACCGGATGTACGTGCCCAACTTTGCGCCTGGTACAAGGCCCTCGGGGTAGCATCGCATTCTGATGGCCCGGCTCTCTGCCGGAACCCGCAGATCCAGTCTTGCGAAGTCCCTGAAAGCGACATCTGCAAGCCTGCCCGTGTGCTCGAACGCCAGCTCGCGGCGCACTGCGTCGAGTTCCGTGTATTTGATGTGCCTTTTCCAGGTCACTCCCCAGTTGAAAAGCCCCTGGCCGGGTCCGGGTCTGTAGATATTGTTTTCGAATACCAGCTCCAGGTCTTTCAGTTGCGAGCCGTCTGGCGGCCCGTCCATCGGGCCGTCGTCGGCTCTGGATTGCCGGCTAGGCGAAGTCTCCTGCATCGACTTTGGCCAGTGCCGCTCGTCGTCTATGTCGAACCATCCCCAAACCTGCGCGTCCCGGTTGTATGCGACTAGATTATTGCGAACCGTCAAGTTCCGATTCCATACCGGTTCGGAGCCTCCGCCGATTAGCGGCGTGGAGCGTTTTTGCTCGCGCAGACTCAGCCCCTCCTTGTTGCCGATCAGAAGATTGCGCTCGATCAGACAATCCGGCGAGCTGGATATGCTTATTCCGGCGTTTGCCCCCCAATCGGCCGGTGAGAATGCGAACCCATTGCCGACGATCACATTGTCGTGGGCATAGAGACCATAGGATATCTCATAAAAGATCCCGGCGTTTTCGTTGTCGGCAATAAGGCAGTTTTTCACCTCGCACTTTTCGTTTCCGATATCGAACCAGATTCCATCGCCCTTGTTCTCGGTGAATATGCTGTTGGCGATGACCATACCTCTGGTAAGGGCGATCTTATTGCCGCCCGCTTCCCAGCCGCGGTTGAAGCCTTTCGTGTTGTTGTTTGTAACCGTGCAGCCTGTGAGCAAAAGCCCATGGGCGCGGCCGGCGCTGAATCCCAACTGGCCGTTATGTCGAAAGGTGCAGTTGCGGACCGTTATCCTCTCGCCCGAGAATTTGGCCCCGCAGGCATTGGTATACTCGAATACACAATCGTCGAGTTCGTTGTCGTCGCCCGAGATCTGCACGGCCCCTTGCTGGGCACGGTTGGCGGCGTATCGAAAGCGAATGCCCTTTATACGAACGTGATTACTCTTGCACGTCCAGATCGTGCTGTTCACGGATGCTTCGGTCAGAACTCTTTTGTCGCCGAGGTCTCTGTTGCTGCGATCCTGCACGTAGAGACGCCTGGCGTCAAGGTCCACAAAGAAAGTCCCACGGCTGAGCTTCTGCCTCTCGAGGACCTGGCCGAGCGGATAGCCATCCACGAATACCTGCTCGCATCTTCCGATCAGCCTGTGGTAGTCGTCTGAAGGATGGGTGTTGTGCTCGTTCCAGGATATGAACTCGTGGGGCCAGGCAGTCCAGAAAACAGAAGAGTCACGCTCATCTCTTTGCCAGTCGGTCAGGCGCTCGGCGCCCGTGACCACGACATGCTCTGCCGTTGCAGCTCGGATTGTAATGGGTTCGGCGGCCATGCCGTTCTTGTCGATAGTAACCTGCTCGCGGTAGATGCCGCCGTGGATTGTCACCGTATCACCGGCCTGCAGTCTTTCGACAGCCTCGCCGATGGAACGAATTTGACTGTTCGTGTCGATTCCGGGCAGAATTCTCTGGCAGACATGCCAGTCTTTACCGCTCGCTGAAGCGCACAGGAGTACCACCGACAACACACAGAACGGTCTGATGTTGTCCAATAGTCGCTTCTTCATGTCAGTAGCCTCCCACATCGACAATATGAAGTTGATTAGCCCGAACAACGGAGGTCCGGTTACTTATCATATCGCAACTAAGAGCTGATGCCAAGGTTGTGTTGCCTTACGAGTTTCCACAGGGCTTGTGGCGGCAGTGCGGTGTTGCGTGTACAATATCCGCACGGTGAATTTCACGAAAAGGAGAAGACATGGACAGCACGAGAAGGGCGTTCCTAAAGACAATCGGCACTGGGGCTGCAAGCCTGGCCTTGTCCCAATACGTACATGCTCGAGCAAGCCTGCGCCGCGACAACAGACCGAACGTAATACTCGTTCTTACGGACGATCATCGGTTCGACGCCATGGGATTTGTGGGCCATCCGTTTCTGGAAACACCTCACATGGACCGAATGGCCAGAGAGGGTGTCCATCTGGCCAACGCCTTCGTAACAACGAGTCTGTGCTCGCCGAGCCGGGCCTCCATTCTAACCGGCCAATACGCCCACAATCACGGAGTAGTCGACAACTACAATCCTGTTCCCGAGAGCCTGAGGTTCTTCCCCGAGTATTTACAGAAGGCCGGCTATGAGACCGCATTTGTCGGCAAATGGCATATGGGGGGAGAGCACGATGAACCTCAAAGGGGATTTGACTACTGGCTCAGCTTCAAGGGCCAGGGGACGTACTGGGCCGACGGTCACGGAACCAGCCGGGTCGTCCCTCAGACGAGCTATGACGGATTCAACATTGACGGGACTCGAGTCCCCCAGCGCGGGTATATCACCGATGAATTGACGGACTATGCCCTCGCCTGGCTCAGCGAGAGAACCGATGATCGTCCCTACATGCTGTTTCTTTCGCACAAGGCGGTTCACTCCGATTTCGTGCCCGCCGACCGTCACCGCGGTAGATATGCCAGTAAGGCCGTGCCCAAACCGACGACGCTGGAGGACACGGACGAGAATTATAAAAACAAGCCAATGTGGCTCAAGAATCAACGCAACAGCCGGCACGGAGTGGATTTCGCGTACAATCTGAACGACTTCGATCTGAGTGCATACTACCGGCGCTACTGCGAAGCCCTGCTGGCGGTGGATGAGAATCTCGGGAGAATTCTGAGATTTCTGGAAGACAGGAATGAACTGAAATCGACCGTGATCATTTACGCCGGTGACAACGGTTTTCAGTTTGGAGAGCACGGCTTGATCGACAAACGCACCGCGTACGAGGCCTCAGTTCGGATTCCTCTCTTGGTCATGTGCCCCGACCGTTTTCGTGCAGGCTTGCGCGTCCGGCAGATGGTCGCCAATATCGACATCGCCCCGACGATCCTGGAGTTGGCGGGTACAAGGCTGCCGGATGATATTGACGGCAAGAGCTTTGTGCCCCTTCTAAGAGGAGAGCAGCCGGCCTGGCGAGACGCATTGCTTTACGAGTACTACTGGGAACGCAATTACCCTCATACGCCGACCACCCATGCGATACTGACGGACCGCTACAAGTTTATTCGATATCACGGCATCTGGGACCTGGACGAGTTGTACGATGTGCAGTCTGATCCTGAGGAGACCAAGAACCTGATTGCCGAGCCGTCCTACGCCGGTCTCGCAGAGAAACTGCGAAAACGTTTGTTCGAGATGCTGGAAGAGACAAACGGTCTGACAATGAATCTGGCGCCGGACCGGGGTCGGTGGTTCCCGTGGCGCCATCGAGAGCGGGCGACACAGGGCAAGTTCCCCCCATCTTTCTTTGAACCTCCACCGGACTGAAGATTCATGAACCAAGCAGGCGAAGGATGTTTCCGCTCAGAACGAGTCGCTCTTTTTCCTGGTCCAGACCGAGTAGCCGGATCTTGTAAAGCTCCACGCGGCAGTCCACCAGCGGCCCATCCGAGCCGAAGATGAGCTTCTCGGCGGCCAATTCGTTCGCCGCCTGTTCGAGATACCTGAAAAAGACCACCGATGATGTGTCGAGATAGAGGTTCGAGATTCTTTTGGCCGCCTCGATGGCGCGGACGTGTTCTCTCCAATCACGTGAGGCGAAGCATCCAAGGTGCGCCAGAATGAAGGAAACCTCAGGATTAGACTCGACCACATCAAGGCTGTCATCGACCTTCGGCGGATGGAAGAGAATCGGGATCTTCAACTCAGCGGCCGTTTCTACCATCTCCTTTGTCGGTACCCCGTGAAGTTTCAGTCCTCGCAGGCCGAGTTCGAGAACTTCGTGGCGCAAAAGGTCTCTTATCTTGCCCGCTTCGGTTCTGGCGTCGTGCTTGGCAAATCCGATGAACCTCTCGGGCCAGCGCCTCACATAAGAGGCAATCTCTCCGTTGGCTTGCCGGTATGTTTTGTTGTTGATAGGAAAGATGATCGTCCTGTCGATCCCCACCTGCTGGGCCTTTCGCAGGGTCCACTCGGGATCATTGTACGTAGTCCAGGGGTCGCTCGTCGATTCGTCCTTGCCATAGTTGAGGCCCTTACCGGCATGGCAATGGGCATCTATCACTTCTGTCTGTCCTCGCTCTTGAGAGGCCCCTGCGCAGGCAGCCCTGGCTATATGAACGGAGCTGCCGGCGAAGACAGCCTTGCAGAAATCGCGTCGATCCATGAATCTGACCTTTCCTTATCTACCGGCTTTTCTACTCTGTGAGCGGAAGCTTGACAATCTGACCGGTTTCTATGGATCGATCAATTGCCAGACATATCTCATGTGACTTATAGGCTTCGTAAATGTTGGCCGTGGCCTCTTTGTCGTTTAAAAGCGCCTCGGCGAGGTCGTCCACCATCTCTTTGAAAGGATGATGCGTAACGTCTCCACTGTCGAGGAAGATCGTGTTGAAATTCTGCCATCCCCGCTGGCCCGGATACCATTCCCTGGTGTAGAATTTTTCGTTCAGAACAGAACCCTTGCTGCCGTGAAGCATGATATTCATCACGTAGGGACACTCATTTTCAAAGCTGCATCCGGTCTTACCGATTTTGCCGTTCTTGAATTTCACGACGGCGGCATACGTCGGCTCGTATTCATAGTCCTTGCGATGGCCGAATGCGCCGTATGCAAAGACCTCGTCCACATCGCCGCCGAAGTAATAGAGCAGATCGACCGCATGACAGCCGGCGACCAGGCTTGCCGTCGGTCCATCCTTTCTCGTGTTGGCGCCCCAGTTCCAGCCGCTCCACCAGGGTCCGATCTCGTGATAGTAGTCGACTTCCACGTAATAGATCTCTCCCAGACCGCCTTTGTCGATCATGCTCCGGATCGACCCGACGTGAGGATTCCACCTCGAGACAAAGCCAACCTGCGATTTGACGCCGGCCTTGACCACGGCCTGTTTCACCGCCTTAAGCTCGGCAAAATTCATAGCGATTGGTTTTTCGATCACCACGTGTTTGCCCGCCGAAGCGGCATCTATCGCCTCGGCTGCATGAAGAAAGTTCGGAGAGCAAAGATCGATAATGTCGATATCGTCGCGCTTCACGAGAGATTCGTAGTCGTCCAGAATGTCACAGTCCAGGCCGAGCGTGTCCTTGCAGGCCTGCGCGGATTGGCTGCGGCGTGAGGCCAGCGCCCGCACCTCCATGTGAGGATTCTGCATATACGCCTTGATATGCTCACCGGCCACCCAGCCAATTCCAAATACGCCGACACCATAGGTTTTCATGAGTTGACTCCCTGAATTACATTTCTTTTATCCATCATCTATATAGTCCATCGTCGGGCTTTTGGAAGACCTGAGATTGCTTCGTCGCTCGCCCCTGAGGGGCAAGCTCCTCGCAAAGACAGCGTGCGCATTCTTGTGTCATTGCGAGCGATTCGCAGAATCGCGCGGCAATCTCAACTCTTGCGATGGGACTTTTCCAACAGCCCCATCGTCACATCCTATTCAGGCCCGCCCAGGAATCCTTCATGGAAGAAGACCGGCTTGTACCCACGCTCGGTCACAAAACGGATGGCCGTATCAAGTCTCTGGAAATGGTCGGGCAGATAGTTGGAATAAAACGGCCAGAAGTACTGTTCGTGGGTGAATATATCCATGATCTCCGCCTGGTTCGGATCCTTTGTCAGCGGTTCAAGCGTTGGTACAATACGTTCCACCTCGGTGCTGTTGCAGACGATATCGACTCTGGAGAAAACTATTCCGCTGTCGAAGTCCATCAGGGCATCGTGGCGCGAAAGATACTCCGACCGGGCATCATCCAGCAGATAATTCACATCCCAGTCGCCCCCGAGCCGCCGAAAATAGCCGCTGAGTACGCGCACACCATTTTCGTAAAGCGGCTTCAGGGCCTGGGGCTGTACCATCCCCCAGTGTATAACTGTAGGCGGCGAGTACGACTGCTCGCCGGCGAAGCGGAGAATCTGCTCGGCTACCTTCTTGAGATCGGCGATCAACTGTGACGCCGACGCATACTGGTAGGGGCGGGCAGGCTCGTTGGCGTAGGCATGAAAGGCAAGCTTGAGCCAATCGCAGTTGCCCTGCCATTCGCTCCTGTAGCGATCGGGAAACTGGGGCAGCTCGAAACCGTCTTCTGTTGTATAGTATATGTTGAGGACAAAGCGCGCGGCGTACTTCGAGTGCAGCTCACGGAGCCCTTTAAGGTAGAAGCAGTCGAAGAGAGACTTGTAGTTCTTT
>LJTR01000257.1 GCA_001303465.1 Phycisphaerae bacterium SG8_4 | reverse complement strand
TGGCCTGGATCTTCTGTTTCGGTTCCGGAAATGTCGATCGAGATCCAGGTCATTTCTCCGGGCCGTTCTTCTGGTTGCGCAAACAATCGTCTCTGCCGCGGCCGCGCTCTTGACGATGCTCGTCTGGTACGGCAGGTAGTACTCGATGCCGGCCGGAGCCGGCTGCTCGTGACCACCCTGGCGGCTAACGATCATACTCGCGCCGCCGGCGGCCGAACTTGGGTTCGGCAGATCCGACGGATCGGCGGCATTGACCACAGCTCCATACTTGGCATATCGCAACATCAAGAGGTTCCTCTGTTTTCTTACGACAGCCTCGTCGGCAGACGCGTCTGATTGGTAACTGATGTGGAAGTGAAGGTACATGCCCCGATTGGCTGCAAGGTCGGCTATCTCCACCCAGTCGGCGTCGTCGCCTATGGTGACAATAGCGTGCACTCCCTTAACCGTAAACCACATGGCCCTGGCGCTCAAACCGGGGGCGAACACGTCTCTTCGATTGGCTGCGATCTGGGCATAGCGCGTCTTCACCTGTCCGTCATCGCCTATCACGAGCGCACAGTTTCGTCTGGCGCCGGCAACGTCGTACGGCATCCCAACGACAACGTAGATGCCTTTGGCCTTTGCCTGGTCACCTATTCGAGTCAGTGCTTGGTCCATCGCCGGCTGACTCGCCGCCAGGATATCATCTTTTAAATAGCCTGTCACAGCCAGTTCCGGAAACACGACAATGTCAGCCTCTTCTTCTGCCGCCTCGCCGATATAGTTGATTATTGTCCCTATGTTATCCTCGATGTTCCTAGAACATGCCATCTGCGCTGCCGCTATTTTGATATTGCGTTGGGCGGACGAATAAGGCGTGATACTAGCTGCGGGTTCGGTTGTGCTTCCGACGAGCAGCCTCTTGCCCATCTCCCAGAAGGGCCCGAATATCGGATGGCTTCTTCTTCTGTCGGCTAGTACTCTCGTTGCCTGAGTCGTGTCTATCTCTTCTGCGAACATCACGTCTTTTTCATGCGTGCGAGAAGTTTGAATAGATCCATCGGGTCTGACAATCGCGCTGCCTCCTCCCCAGGGGCAGTTACCCATAAAATCCGTATCGTCATGAACGGGATTGCTTACGATTGTGTAGGCGCCGATCCTCGTCGCCCACGGCCTGTAGCGTATCCATCGCAGGTCCGGCCTGCCGTCGTCGCCGCCGTGGCCTCCTGATATGTCGATTATCACCTGCGAGCCCTGAACAATGGAAGGTAGATCGGAGTACTCCAGAAATGTCCGGTCCGAGCATATCACCAAATTGCAGACAACTCCATTAACCTCGAACGACTGAGGCACGTCCCTTGTTTTCCAGCATGAGATCAAAGTCTTGCCGTCCGAGTCGAAGACGAAGCCCTTGTTGCGCCACTCTGCGTCGTCACTTGGTTTGTGTGACGTGCCGAAAACGACACAAATATCCGCTCGATCGGCATGATTTCGGATTCTCTCAACTGCCCTGTCAATGTCGCCTTTTGTCGCGTTGTCGATGGAGCTATCGGCCCAGTAAAGTGCGTTTTCCGGAAATACCGTTAGCTGGCATCCGTGTTCTTTCGCCTTGTCGATGAAACGCTCAATCTTGGCTAAGTTATCTACCAGCCGGTTCTCAACAACTGTCTGTACCACGGCGACTTTGAGCTTCTGAGCTTGCGCAGTGATCGCGAATACTCCCACGACCAAAAGCGCCGCGGAAACCAGAGACTTTCGTACGGTAATCACATCATTGTCCCCATCTTTCACACTTGGTTGTCGTCTACATCAATGGCTCTTTTGCTGCGATTTCTCTCGTAAGTCATAGCGTCTTCGCCGCAACGCTCGCCGCCGTCACGCAAATATTCCCGATGCAAATCGCAGAGGATTAATCTTCCTCCCGTGTTGTCGGCATCAATTGCAGACGCAGGCAGGTATTAAATCTCTTGCGGAAGAAAGGATTAGTGAATCCCAGAATCATGAAAGGTAAGTTGAGTACATACAAACACAGACCGAAAGCCAGCCCGACAAATGTAACCATCAAGAGCGCCTCAAGATTGTATGGTACCGAGCTTCCCGAGGACATAATAAGATTGCCGACAACGAAGAACCCGTACGTGGTAAACACGCTTGCGACAATGGTCCAGAGGGCCAGCCAGAGCATAAAGCGCAGAGGGCGATACTGCCCCTTGCACAGCTTGCCTGCTGCAGTTGCTGCTCCAATCACCGTAATGGAAAAGAAGACAAGCAGGGCCAAAAAGAGAGCCGCTTCATTCGAAAGCTCAGTGGAGTAGGACAAGATACCCAAACATGCAACTGCCACCAGAGTCCCAAAGAACATCAAGAATCGCACAAAACCTCCGAAACTGTCAAAATAGTCTTCGACCAACCACAATACCGCTATTCCCACAGCCATGGAGTGAAATACCGTATCGAACTGAGATGCAGTTGCCGAAGGCATACCTGAGACTTTCTTTAAGGCCAACCAGAGCAGATTCACAATTGCAAGAGGGACCAAGATCAGCAGAATACGCCGATCACGGTTTGCCTTGGGAAGTACAATCGCACCGATCAGTGCCAGCCAGATAAGCAGTCCGGGCGCAGAGTATGACCACTTCCAGTGAAAAACTGCCGCCTCGCCCTGTTGCGGTCCGGTTTCGCCAAGGTCTGCCGATGGCACGATCCTTAACTTGCCGAACGTCGTTGAGGGCACTCGCCACGAGTACGCACAGGTGCTGCCTCAGCCAAACTCGAACTTATCTGAGGCGATCTTCTTATCTGCCTTGTAGACAGCAAAAGTCGGCGGTTTGGCGCGGCTTCCATTTGTGTATTGTCCCCCGCCGATTCCGCGAAGTTCATAATTCATAACCAGAATGCGTCCCTCTCGACTCACTTTGACGGTCTGTTTCAGGGGACCGCCTATCTTCAGTGTCGCGGGCTCATCAGAGGTGACAGTCACCCAATGGCTTTTTGGACCTCTCGATGCATAGTAGATGTATCCGCCGTCGAGATGAACCTCCTGCACAGTGTATTTACCTGTCGGCAGCTCTATGATCTGCTCCGGCCGGCGAAATGTCTCGGTCTGGTTATCGCCCTCTCGCTTCAATACCAGACGCACAATAGATTCTCCCTCCAGCCTCAACTCGCCCAAAGCGGGATCCTGGTCCCGGGCTTCGCTGAAACTGCCCCCCAAATACGACAAGAGCAGAATCCCAGCAAAAGAAATGACGAATCTAAGCTTGTTTGTCTGCGCAAAGACCATATGCTGCTCCTGGTTTTCTATTATAGACGGACCATGGTATTATTCATTACAAAAAGACTGAGAAAACAAGATTTCTTCTCTATCTTGGCGCTCGTCTGATCGCGACAAATAGAACCGGTCCGCAAGTCGAGTTGTGTGCACTCACTGAAAATGCGCTACTTCTTCAAGACTATCTGGTACCGGACTGTATCGACTGCATCTCCGCCCTCCGGCATCTCCGACTCCAACAGGGCCCCTATGGCAGTGCGTTGGTACTTGAAGGCCTTGTCGCACCAAACGTCCTTCGGCAGTTCGAGATCGCTTATATCACTTAGCTTCTCCGGCAGCCGTCCGTCGTGTGTGGCTGCGTAATTACGTAGAGCCTCCACACACTGCGACGCGTTGAGGTTGTTATCCAACCTCTTTGCGATCAATAGCATTCTATCATGGGCCGGCTTTAGCTGTTTTTCAAACTGTCTGCGGACAAGAAAGTTGTAGTCTTTCAAATTTGACCTGTCGCTCTCTATCGCTTTATTCACGTCCGCCAGCGGCCTCGGCAGATTGGCCAGCGCCCAGTACAGATTCGGCGAATCTTTGCCCTTGATGAACAGTTCCACTTCTTTACACATCGTCCCGCCAATCGCCGTTCCAACCATAGCCTGCGTGCAGGTAGGGGCCTGGCTGAGGTGTCTGGCCATCCCGAATGCGGTCTGCATTGTAAGCAGTGCCTGGTCATAATCACCGCGAACAATCTCTAATCTCGCCTTTAGCTCGAGCAAGAAGGAAAAACCACGATATTCACTCAGATCCGGGGCCATTGTCCCGGGCTTCCATTTGGGCCAATTGCACCGTTTGCATCTCCCCGCTTGCGCCAGGAGTCTCAGGCTCTCGGCATGTTTTTGCATTACCTCTTCAACCTGCTTGTGTGGCAGTTGTTCGGCCGGCAGTTGCAGCCATGTCCGTATCTGCTTGTCTTGTTGGCGGCCTCTTGGCAGCGCTTGAATGGCCTTTTCGTACAATGGCAGCGCATCGGCATCGGTCTGCTCATCACCTTGCGCAAGAAGAGAGTACTTCTCGGCAGGCTCAGGAATTTTCGCCGGATAGACTGCCAGCTCGAACGGACCCGAAGCAAAGCGGCGCGCATTAGCGACAGTCACAGCAAGTAGTAGAATGGCCAGATAGAAGAGTTTGCGTTTCATTGCACATATCCTTAAAGATCGGAAATCAGCAGTGACTGTATATTTCACCAACACAATAGACGCGTGAGCCGGGTGCTCGTTACAATAATTCTCTGAGAATTTGGGGAATTTCGGACCCTTGTGACTAGGCTCTGTCTGATGCACAGGTGTGTCCGGCGTTCCATTTGTGGCAGAATGCTCACCGCTGTCGCCCGAATATTCCTGATGCAAGCCGCGGAGGGTAATAACCGCATGCGAAGTAGTGTCCAAGACATTCGGTATCATGCTCCGAGTTCCCCTCAGAGGTTCTTGTGGAGTGACATGATTCAGGCGCACCATATCTGTATGTCAATTTTAGAATGGCAGGCCACCCGACAGGCCAAACGTCGAGGCCGAGAGGAAAGCGTACAATAAGTACCATACCGCTTCAATACCACGCCAATATTTATTCTCCAGTTCTACAGTAGTCGCCAGACTATTTTCGTTTCAAGAATACAAAGCTCAATCGCTCGCTTTTCACTTCTAATCTAAAATTGACAATTATGTTTTCAGAACTTTTTGTAAAAGTAATATCTCCCCTGGAATAGGCAAATGCTTCGTCTTCCACATGGCGTAAGGGTTCATCCAATCTTGTAGAGGTGACAAACAACTTGTCATCTTTCAAGACTACTCTATAGGTCGCCATCAGTTCATCACAGTAATATTCACCAGTGAATTGTGATATTTCTTCAGCGGTTAATGGTTTGACTGCAGCCGCTCTTTTTGCAACCATCGCTTTTCCCATCTGATACAGTGTAATCCCATCAACCTTTCCAGAGTCATTCTTATTGAATTCAACCTGAACATCAGCAGCTTTCATGAAGAACTTATCTTCCGATTCAGGGAAGAACTCAACTTTTGGTTGAGGCCCAGCTTTCATCATTAAACGGCCATCTTCATCCGTAAATCTCATTAAAAGGCCAAAATCAAACCGATAGTCACCAGCATATGCTTCAATTATAGATGGTTCGAGTTCAATCTCGGTTCTTTGGATCGCCGCTGGCTTTTGCGTGGGATTGGGTGCTTCTGCTTCGACAATGTAATCAGCAAGGTACAAATCAGCCACCTTCAAAGCAAGCCGTCCTGCTCGTATTCCTCCAAAATTTGCCAGACAAACCACTGTTATATTTTGGTCTGGAAAGCGAGTCATATTTGCAGAAAATGATTCGGTATAGCCCGTATGTCCGACCGTTTTTAAGCCTTTGTGGTTCTTGACTTCCAGGCCACATGCATATTGGACAGTCTTCCCATTGTTGAGTTTTGCAGGCGTGGTCAACGTGCTGAGAAAATCTTCTCCGCCAATACTGCTTCTGATAAAATTCTGATCCCATATGAACATATCCATTATCGTTGAGTGTACACCACCGGCACCCTTTATTATGGACTTCTGTTTGAATTTAAAGTGTTCATTTGGATCTGGCACATATCCTTTTGCTGCATTCTTGATAATCTGTGAATGACTTTCATGAATAACCGTGTTATTCATTTTCAGTGGTTTGAAAATGTTCTTGTCTGCAAATTCACCAACGGTTATCCCTGTAATTCTCTCTATTATAACTCCCAGCAAGAAGTAATTTGAATTGCTGTAGTAATATTCATCTCCCGGATTAAACTGAAGTCCATCTTGTCGTGAAATTAGATTCAGAATTTCCTCGGTCTTTCGCTTTGTTTGAGCTTCAAAAGACATTCTGGCTAAAACCATCAGCCATGTGTAATCACGGATTCCACTTGTATTATTCAATAAATGTTGAATGGTGATCGTATTGCCATAATCTGGAAATTCAGTAGCATATTTTCGGATATCATCTGTGAGAGATAATTCTCCCTGTTCTGCAAGTAGAATGATACATGCTGCGGTGAACTGCTTGGACATCGAGCCAATGTCAAATACAGTATTCGGAGTGATTGCTGTCTTAGATTCCAGATCCATTAATCCATAACTTTGATGGTATTCAATTTTATTGTCCTTGAAAACAGCGACTGCACATCCGGGGGAATATGAAGTATTCCATTCTGAAAATATTTGATCAACTTGTGATTCAGTTGAGTTGTTATCAGCGGCAAACACAATAGAGGCAAAACGCAACATAATATTCATTGCTATAAAGATCACTGTTAGACATCTCTTTGTACTGTTCATACTTTGTAGCGCCTTCCATATAATATGCTAGATTTTACGAAGTCTTGGTGTCGGCGGATTCAATTCCCCCCAGGATTTCCCATTTGCACTTCACAGAGCTCTCCTGCAAATTTTGAAACCATGTTATATCCTGTCCAATTACACCCTTCCTGGGGTATTTCAGAACTTCCTCGGCGCACATTTCGTATCCTACGTATCCCTGATAGCCGATCTCCTTGAGGCTGTTGAAAAAGGTTTCGTAATCGACAATACCCTCTCCCATCGGCACCGCCCGAATCAAGGTCTGGTCCTGCGAATAGTTTATGAGCGTCTCGGCATAATGATACCTCGGCAGGCGCACGTACTGTGCTGCGGTGGTGTGGACGATATAGGGCTTCATCTTCAAAACGGCGGCTCTCATCTGCTCGGCGTCGGCGCCCTGCAGCGTCGGGGTCCATGCGTCGAACGCGGCTTTAACGTTAGAGAGGTTGACCTCGTCGAGCAGCCAGCACATCATATCGTGGCCCGATGCAATGTCGTGATGATTCTGCACGGCGAGAGTGACGCCGTGTTCGGCGGCCTTCTGCCCGGCGAGCTTCAATCCCTCGACTACCATCGCGTATTGCGTCTCGAAGGGTATGCCGGGGCGTTCGTAGCCTGTGAATACCCGCACCATGTCGGAGCCGAGGTCGCTGGCCAGCTTGGCGAGTTGGCCGACGTAGCAGGCCTGGATTTCGGCGTTGGGGATCCCGGCTTTGTCGACTCCGGCCGTGAAATCCGTGTAGCCGGCCATGCAGACCAGCTTGAGGCCGAGCTTCTCGATTTTGTCTCTTAGTCCCGCGCGGGCAGCCGCGTCGTAATCCGAGACAGAAACATGGGGCCTTTTCGCCGTGAGCATCACGCCGTCAAAGCCAAGCTGTTTGGCCTTATCCAGAAAGTCCTTGACGTCCAATCTCGCCTGGCCGCGCCAGAAACCGGCGTAGCTGACCGAATGCAGGCACGTCTTTATCTTGAAACTCCTCGAATCACTCATCTGTGGTCCTCATTGAAATTGCCTGGCGTAATCGCAGTTTCCGGCCGAAAAAGGCTTGACCATGCTGCGGATGGCTCATACTATATCCGTCACTCGATACTGATTCAATGGCGTTGTTGTACTTTCAGCCGTGGATTCAAGAGTTCTGCAAAATGGAGACTTAGGCAAGGTTCTTTTTCAGGGAGTTACGATGGCTTCTATCATCGTGATGTCAGGGGCTCAAAAAGGCGACTATTACCCGCTTGGGCGGCGGACGAACGTGGTTGGCAGGGATGAGGGGGCTCCAATCCAGATTCTGGACGAGCATATTTCCCGCAAGCACATGCAGATCCGCTTCGACTCGGACAAGAATCAGTACTGTGCGCTCGACAGCTCTTCACGGAGAAGGACTTTACCGATCGAGAGAGTGCACTTTCGCATTTCAAGAAGGTCGGCGAGCGGATGCGTGCGACGTTGATTGACTAGTAGCCTGTAACGCCCAAAGTGACGGGTGTCATTGCGAGCGAAGCGAAGCAATCTCATTCGTTGGGGTTGAGATTGCCGCGGCCTGCAGAGCAGGCCTCGCAATGACAAGTATGCAAAGCACATGTTACGGACTACTATGAGCTCGCTGAGTTTCTCGCTTGCAAGACCAGCCAGCAGGCTCAAATGCTTTCCCGGGTGATCTTGGCGCCGAGCGGATTTAGCTTTTCCTCGATTCTCTCGTAGCCTCGATCGATGTGATAAACTCGGCTGATCGTAGTTTCGCCCTCGGCCGCCAGGGCAGCCAGGACCAGCGCCGCCGAGGCCCGCAGGTCTGACGCCATCACGGGAGCGGCGATCAGTTTCTCGACGCCTGCAACGATAACGGCGGGACCTTCCTTGCGCAGATTCGCCGCCATTCGGCTAAGTTCCGCAACGTGCATGGACCGGTCGGGAAAGACCTTCTCGATCACGACGCTGTTGCCGTCGGCGAGCGACAGAAGGGCCATGAACTGGGCCTGCAAGTCGGTGGGAAAGCCGGGATACGGCTGAGTGGTGATATCGGCAGTCTTGATCGGACCGGTTCTGGCGACGAGACAGCCGTTGCCGTCGGCCTCGACAGTCACGCCGATATTTCGCAGCGTGTCTACTGCGGCCATCATGTCGTCGAGCCGGCAGTTCTCGATCCGCAGTTTACTGGCGGTGATGGCGGCAGCGACCATAAATGTCCCGGCCTCGATCCGGTCGGGGATGACCTCGTACTCAACGGGCTGCAACTGCTCT
>LJTR01000256.1 GCA_001303465.1 Phycisphaerae bacterium SG8_4 | reverse complement strand
CAAACCACAGCCGATGTTTGTGGGGCTCGTCGCGGCGGCAATGCAAAAGAGCTGTCCAGAGGAGAAACTTCCCGACGGCGTGAAGGCAGTCCGCGAGGTATGCAAGTTGTAGAGGGGACCGGAGTGCAGGCTTTTACTTTTGAAGCTTCTCTATCTGGGCCTTTAGTCTGGCGTTCTCTTCGCGCAGTCGTGTGTTATCCGCCATCACCGAGTCGAGGACGCTCTTCACCTGGTCTCTGACGCTTTGCCGTGACTTTGCCTTCCACTGGTCCCTCTCCTGTTGACATTTTT
Source organism: Phycisphaerae bacterium SG8_4 (assembly GCA_001303465.1). Classification (GTDB taxonomy): domain Bacteria; phylum Planctomycetota; class Phycisphaerae; order Sedimentisphaerales; family Anaerobacaceae; genus SG8-4. The sequence continues at coordinate 6,643 of LJTR01000256.1, read as the reverse complement.
CGAGCAGCTTCTGACGCTTCTCGAGTTCTTGATCGTACTGCTCTTTGAGGTTTTCGATTTGCGCATAGCTGCGGTCCAGTTGTTTTTGAAGCTGCATGTTCTCGGCCGCTATTGCCCTGCTCTGTTTGACGCTGGGCGGATCGTTCTGCCCACAGCCTGCTGTCAACAACACGCCAAAGCCGATTGACATTATCAAGGACTTCCATGTCGGTGTCTTCATTTCGTTATCCTTCCAATTCAGAATTTGCCACCAAGGCACAAAGGCTCAAAGGTTTCAGTATTCTATACTTCGTGCCCTCGTGTCTTCGTGGCTACACCTCACTCGAAAAGCACGCTCAGCTTTTCCTTCTCGCCCTTATCGATCCGGCTCTGATCGGTCCAGACGGCGAGGTCGAGACTCTTGCGACAATGACAATCTTCGCCGACTAGTTCGTGTTCACTGCTCAGCACGGCCTTAATCAGCTCCAGACAATTGTTCGTGGCCGACTGTAGATTTCCGATGATCTCTTTGAGCAGTGTCTGCTTGTCCTTGCCGCCTTCGTGCGGCTTCCAGCAGTCATAGTCACTGGCCAGCGCAACGATGGCATAACAAACCTGCGCCTCCCTCGCGAGCTTGGCCTCCGGCATGGCGGTCATGCCGATCAGGTCGCCGCCCCACGCCTTGTGCATGAGCGATTCGGCTCGTGTGGAAAACTGGGGCCCCTCCATGCAGACGTACGTGCCGCTGGTATGTGTAGTTACGTCGATTCCTTTTGCAGTGTCGATTAGCATCTCTCGGACCCGCCCGCAGGTCGGATCGGCCATTTCGCAGTGGACGGCGCCTAACCGGGCGAAGAAGCTGCTTGCCCTCCTGAATGTCTTGTCTATAAACTGATCGACGATAACCAGATCTCCCGGAGCGATTCTCTCCTGGAGCGATCCCACGGCGCCGCTGCTTATGATCGCGTGGACACCGAGCTTTTTGAGTGCGAAGATGTTGGCCACAAACGGCACCTCGCTGGGCGAAAGTGTGTGGCCGGTGCCGTGACGGCTCAGGAATGCGATTCTTTTTTTGCCGAACTGACCGACCAGAATCGGCGCGCTCGGCTTGCCGAACGGCGTCTCGACGTCGTGACGCTCGGCATCTGTCATTTTCTCGGCGAGCGCATCGCCTAATCCCGTGCCGCCTATTATACCGACTAACTCTTCTGCCACAGTCTTACACTCCTTTGCAATATTACCGGCTACACCATACCCTTCAGGGTAGTAAATTCCCGCGAGCTAAACCACAACCTGTTATTGTAAAGCCGCTTACCCGCGCAAGAACGGGAATTTTCAATCAGGACCAGAGTATAAAACCTTCTGTGGCCATTTACAAGGCTTTAATAACAACTGGCGTTTAGCCGTCGTCGACACGGTACTTAGTCGCTTCGCCTGGCCCCGCATCGTTCGATGCGAGTCATGGCTGTAGGCAAGAAGCAATGTGAACCACCTAAATCCAGATTTACGGTGCCGTGCGATACAGCCCGATGTCGTCACAGTACAATGTACCACCGGCACCACTGCCGTCAATCCCAATAGCCAGCTTCGTGACATTCTGCAGGTTCACGCCTAATCCGCCAAAGGCGGACAGGTCGATATTCCACTGCTTCCATTCTGCTTTTGCTATGTCACCGGCATCACCGTCATAGAGAACCTTGGAGCCGTCGATCTTCACATATAGCTGCCCGGTGTTGCCCTCGGCGCCGTGGAAGTACAGCACGAATGTCGCAGCGCCGGCTTGGGTCCAATTCTGCGGCGGACTCAGCGGCAGTTCGGCCTCTGAATATGCTGCGCCACCGGTGTTGTTGTAGAAGAACGGCATCGACTGCCTACCTCCGTGAACGATGGTTCGCTCGCAGAAAGGAGGATCGTCATAACCAATGAGAGAGCCGTTTGTCGGCGCCTCATATCCGTCTATCCACACGCTGAATATCCTGTTGCTCTCGGGATCAGTAGGGTGAAGGTCATTGTACGATTCAAAATCGTCCACGATAAGATGGTCGGTTGTCGTAAAGTTCCATATTGCACTTTCCCAGGCACTTTGGGTCTCGGCTTCATTGACCTCAATGACCTTCCAGTAGTAAGTCGTATCCAGATCGAGAGACAATGGGCCATGGCTGGTTTCGCTCATGGTAGCAACGGCAGCAGTGCCGTCTATCACAGCCTGCTCGTCAAAGCTGAAGTACACATCGTGCCTGGCTGCTCCTCTTCCCGCTGTCCAGCCAAGGATCACATCAACGTCCACCCCTGTTGCCCCGGAATCCGGATAGGGATTTCTTGCACTTACAGGTATTTGGAAGAAGCGCACCTCACTGAGACCATATTGGGGCATGATGCCTCCCCAGTTGCTGTTAGCTGTTAGTCTGACGTACTTTGCTCGCACTCCGGCAAAATCGATAGTTGTATTGTGAGCGTAACCCGCCGTGCCGGGCGCCCGGGCAAACTCGTGAGTCGTACCCAATGTCGTATAGTCGGTGCCGTCGGTCGAATAGTCGATCGTAACATCCTTGAGACCAAAACCGAGAAAGGACTCAACAGTTTGATTAGAGTTCCACACCCACATCTGATGCAGTATGTAAACATTGTCGAACTCGTATTGGATCCAGGCTCCCAGCGGTTCGATGCCGCTAAGCCATACATCCTTCTCTTTGTGCGAGTGCAGGTCGTTATCGTCCAGCCCTGAGCCGTTGACGGTATTTTCAGGACCCATTTCTGCTTTGCCTGCGCTGGAAGCTGTGGCGGCTACATTCTCGATGGGATAGGCAAACAGCTCGGTCGCAAAACTCCAGACTTTGCCTGCGTATACCGTATAGTCCGGCGGTTCATTGACCTCATCAACGCGCCAGTAGTAGGTCGTGCCGAAATCAAGGCGCTCGGGCCGAGTATAGCTGGTGGCACTCTGTGTGATACCGCCAATGCCATCGTTGACATCGTTGAAGTTGTCACTCAGGTAGAACTTGTGCCCGTTCACCGGCGCTGCATATTCTCCCGGCGTCCAGCTAAAGGTCACATCCCGTGGCACATCTGTCGCCTCATCGGCAGGGCTTGGGTCAAAAGCCGCGCCAGGCGGTATGCCCATCATCACCTTCCGAACCTCTTCGGCGGTTAGTGCCCGGTCATATATCCGGGCGTCGTCTACAGTGCCGGCTAAATGGGCGCCAGGGCCACCGCTATCCCACTCCTGTCCTATTGACCACAGGTCATCGGCGCTAAAGGTGAGATCTACCTGGCGTGAATTCTCCTCGACTCCATCGACGTACACATGGCCGGTGAACCCGTCCAAAACGAGCGTCAGGAAATGCCATTGTCCGTCATTGACCGCCGTAGTGGACAGCGCAAATACGCCTTCTGTTCGGAAAGCGGCCTTGCCGCTCTGAATAACAAACTTGATCACGTCGTCGCGACCAGCGGTATTGCAGGAAAACCATTCTGTGTTCATGTCACTGCTTGTCTTGAGCCATGCGCTGAGCGTAATATTGTTGCCCTTTATGTCGTCTGCGACAGCGTCTATTACCACATAATCGCTTATGCCGTTAAGGTCTATGGCTCCCGAGCCAACCTTACCGGGCACGAAGGTCGGATTGCCAACAGCAGTGCCGTCGTTGCCCAAACCGGAATGGTCCAGCGTGTTGCCGTCAAACCTCCACCATCCAACAAGACGAGGCGGAGCAGCATCTACTTGGCTGGTCAGGGCCACACTCAGCAAAACAAAAGAAGTCAAAAGAACTAATTTCTTACACATAATAGTCCTCCTTCATAAAAATTGAGATAACCTTTCTTGGCCACAGTCCCGACATACCGCAATCGCCTTGCCCCGTTGCTTCGTTTTGCGCCTGTACTGGCGTCACCGCAGGTGCGAAGCAGGCACAGCCACGGCGCCGTTATCCTCACTGTCTTGGCGCCTGTCAAAACGGCTTATCAAACGGCTCGGTCCTGCCGGTAAGCCAGGCAACCTCAGCATCCGATAGAGCATAGTTGTAGAAGCGGGCATCGTCCACCGCGCCCGAGTAGAAGTCGCTGGGGCTTATAGTCCCGGCGGCGTCCCACTCCTGTCCTATTGACCACCGTGTCACCGTATCCAAACTGAATCCGGATGAATACGTGCCTCGCTGAAGTCCATCGACGTATATATGTCCCGTGTTGCCGCTCCTGACGTACGTTAACATGTGCCAGCGGTCGTCATTGATGGCAGGGGGGAACTGTGTGTCGCTGCCATCGTTCACATACGGACTGCCAGTTTGAATGCCGAGCATGAAGGGGTGAGCACTGTCGCTATCATTGGCCGCGACCAACTCCCCTTCGTCGCTCTGCGTGGTTTTGATCCACATGCTGATCGTCATATCGGTGCTTGTTATGTCATCAACTACGCCGTCAATCATGACATAATCAGCGCTGCGGAAGTTCAGTGCGTTCGAGCCAACCTTACCGGCTACGAAATCCGTACTGGCACCAACCGTTCCGTGGTTCCCCCTGCCCGAAGAGTCCTGCAAATCACCGTCAAACTCCCAGTGCCCTATGAGACGAGCCTCGTCGGGCGCCGATGGCGTGATGAACTCACGGCCACGAGCATACAGCCTTATATCGTCAACGTACAGTGCACCGCTTGCGCCATTGCCGTCAATTCCGATGGCCAGGTTCGTGACATTCTCCAGGCTCGCGCCTGACGATCCAAGGTCGATATTCCATGCCTGCCACCCTGTTAGCGCCAAATTACTGGCCTGACCATCGTACGAAACCTTGGTGCCGTTGATCTTCACATACAACTGTCCGGTGTTGCCGTCAGAGCCGTGGAAGTGCACGGCCAACGTTCTAACTTGGGCCTCAGTCCAGTTCTGAGCCGGCATCAGCGTCAGCTCGGCCTCCGAAGATGTTGCGCCGTCGGTATTGCTGTAGAAGAGCGGCATCGACTGCTTACCGCTGTAAACGATAGTCTGCTCGGCATAAGGAGGAAGATCATTGCCGACGAGCGCCCCGTTTGTCGGGATTCCAAAGCCGTCAATCCACGCCTCAAATATCCTGTGGCTCTCCGGGTCAGGCGGGTCAAGGTCGTTGTAGGATTCAAAATCGTCCACGACAAGATGGTCGATTGTCGTAAAGCTCCAGACGGCACTTTCCCAGGTGGTCGGGTTCTCGGCCTCGTTGACTTCATTGATCTTCCAGTAGTGAGTCGTACCTAAATCGAGGGCCAATGGACCAAGGCTGGGCTCGGTCACGGTAGCGACCGGGGCAGTACCGTCTATCACAGCCTGTTCGTCTGCGCTAATATACGCATCGTGTGCGGCCGCCTCTCTTCCTGCACGCCAGCCAAGGATCACATCAATATCCACACCTGTTGCCCCGAAATCAGGGTATGGCTGTGTTGCATTGACAGGTATGTAGAAAAAGCGCACTTCACTGAGACCATATTGGGGCAAGACGTCTGCCCAGTTGCTGTTGGCTGTGAGCCTGACGTACTTTGCAGCAGCGCCGCCGAAATCAATAGTCGTATTGTGAGCGTAACCGTCCTCGCCAGGCGCCTGGGCAAACTCGTGAGTAGTACCCAATGTTGCATAGTCGGCGCCATTGGCTGAATACTCTATCGTCACATCTCTTAACCCGTAACCGACAAAAGACTCAACCATTTGATTGGAGTTCCACACCCACATTTCATGCAGTTTGTAAACCTTGTCGAACTCATATTCGATCCAGGCCCCCAGCGGTTCGTTGTCGCTGAACCACATATCCGTTGCTTCTGCCGAGTGCAGGTCATTATCATCCAGTCCCGAGCCGTCGACCGTCTTTTCGGGTCCCAAATCTGCCTGGCCCGCGCTGGATGCCGTGGCGGTTACATTCTCGACAGGATAAGCAAGCAGCTCGGTAGTGAAGCTCCAGACGTCACCTTCGAATACTATGTTGTCCGGTGGGCCACTGTTCTCATCGACGCGCCAGTAGTACGTCGTGCCAAAATCAAGGCGTCCAGGAGCGTAGCTGCTGTCAGTCTGGGCCATGCCGCCAATACCGTCGTTGACGTCGTTGACGTTTTCACTGAAGTAAACTTTGTGCCCATTAACGGGCGCGACCGACGCTCCAGGTATCCAGCGAAGGATCACATCTCGTGACACGTCTTTCGCTCCATCGGCCGGATTGGGTCCCCCAGCGTTTCCAAGCGTGTATTCTATGTGCAGCAACGTTGCAATATCCGTACCCCCGGCGTCGGCTTCGGCAGTTCGGTTACCTTTCGATGGATTGTCCGGGTTGTCACGAATTATCAGCACCAGGGCATTGCCTTCGGCCCAACCGTCCTGGTTGACTATCTCCTGGATGACAGCAGAGATATCCGAGGACCGATGTTTGTCACCTACCGCAGCCCAGTGTTCCGGCTCATATATCGCCTGCGCTGTCGTTCTAGGCTGCCTGTTGGCAATTTCAGAGGGGGCCGATTCATCAAACGTGGGAGGATTGGGATTCAATTCGCCTTCGATGATAACACTAACGTGCAGATCCTCCTCTATCTCATCCACCGTGAACTCGAGCCACGCATTGAGGATCGTGGCACCCTTTGGAACACCGACATTCTGCCAGCGCATAGCAGCTAACTGTTTATCGCCCATGCCCGGGTCTTCATAGGGGAACTCCAGGTCGC
>LJTR01000255.1 GCA_001303465.1 Phycisphaerae bacterium SG8_4 | reverse complement strand
TAGCGTGCAGCCCCGGGTCGGCGACGTCATTGTCGGCCCAAATCAGAAGGTAGCCCCCCGCCGGTATGATGGTCGAGACAGGATCATCAGCCGGTATTTGCCACTTAGTTGGAATCGAAATGTCATCGCTGAGGTACATGCCGCCAACGTCGATCGGATCGGCGCCAAAGTTGTGAATCTCGATCCAGTCATCGTAGTCGCCCTGCGGGTCCTGGAGAGAGTTGCTGTTGGATGCCATGAATTCGTTGATGGTCAGCGTAATTGCTGTCTGGTCGAGATCTCCGGCGAGGTCACCGGGCGGAAACTGGGCATTCACAGCACCGGCCGCGAGTAAGGCTATCACGAGGACAGACAACGAGATTCTTACACGTCTTGGCAACTTACCTTTCCCTTCCTCGCCAGTGGAGCAGCGAATTCTTCTAATGTTTTCTCAGGTGAGCCTCATGTATTCTAACATACAGGCCGGGTTCGAGTCAACACCCAGGGCCAGGACAACAAGGCACACTTGTGAACTCATGGTTGATTTGCCGCTTCAGGCAGCGTATTATGGGCGCGCGCAGGAACAATGACCTTTGCAATTGTTAAGATTATGAAGCCGAAAATTCTGCTCGTGAACCCTCCGATCTATGACTTTGCCGCGTATGACTTTTGGCTCAAGCCCTACGGGCTGCTCACAGTTGCCGGTTGTCTGCGAGGCAAGGCTGATTTCAGACTGTTCGACTATCTCGATAGACAGGCCCCGTTTGTTTCCGCACAAGAGAAGCTCGCATCCGACCGCTGGGGCAGAGGCCGGTTTTATTGCGAGAACATCCCGCGCCCGCCTGCCTTCGAGGCAATTCCGCGGCACTTCAGACGATTCGGCATGCCCCGGCGTATGTTCTGCGATTATCTCGCGACTGAAGGGCCTTTCGATTTTGCACTCATCCAGACGACAATGACCTATTGGTACAGGGGGCTGGAAGAGACAATCGAAGATGTTCGCAAGCTCTCGCCAGGAGCTAAGATCGTGCTGGGCGGTAACTATGTCACGCTCTGTCCCGACCACGCGGGGGGACTGGGGATGGATTTGCTGGTGCCCGGCGCAGATCTTGATCCGCTCTGGGAATATCTTGAGATACCCCCAGATTTAGAACAGCCGCCTTTGTGGGATGTCTATCCAAAGCTCGATGTCGGCACGCTGAAGCTCACTGACGGCTGTCCTTTTAGCTGCACGTATTGCTCGGTGCCGAAGGTCTACGGCAAATTCAAACCGCGGCCGATGCGACACTGCCTTCTCGAACTCGAGCTGATGCGGCAGCTCGGAGTTGAGAATATCGCCTTCTATGATGACGCTCTGCTGTTCGAAGCTGAGACAGCTTTGGTTCCCTTCCTGAACGAAGTCGTCGGGCGCAACGCAAAGGTGAGCTTCCACACCCCGAACGCCCTGAACGCGCGTTTTGTTACGGCGGAGCTCGCGGAGCTTATGGTGCGGGCGGGCTTCAAGACCTTCTACCTGGGCTTCGAGAGTGCATCAGTTCGCTGGCAAAACCGCACGGGCTCGAAGGTCTTTTCCGAAGAGCTTGCACAAGCGGTCGAACATCTCATCGGCGCCGGCGCCAAGGGCTCAAACATCACGGCGTATCAGATCCTTGGCCACCCTCACATCGAAATCCAGGAACTCGAAACCTCGATGCGATTTGTCCGCAAACTCGGGATTCGAGGAATGTTAGCCGATTTTTCTCCTGTCCCCGGCACGGCCGACGGCGAATACTGCCGCAAATGGATCAACATGGACGAGCCCCTCATGCACAACAAGACCGCCTTCCCAATCATACTGCTCGGCTTCGACGAATCCAACCGCCTAAAAGACCTGCAGCGAGAACTGAACAGATCAATACGGCGTTAGAGAAGGTTGGAATCCTTCATGCGTCGGACGTAATCATTCTTATCTCTTGAGACTTCTTTAGCCAGCAGCAGCAGAGCGATCAGGTTGGGCAAAGCCATGAGGACATTCAGATTGTCGGCCATCTTCCAGACAACGTCCAATCCCCCTACCGCACCAACAACCAAGATACAACAGAAGATATATCTATATGGCGTGATTGCTCTCGGGCCCAGGAGATATTCAAAACAGCGGTCACCGTAATATGACCATGAGATGATTGTCGAGTAGGCGAAGAATACCAGACTGACAGAGACGACGAATGCACCAACGCCCGGCAGACAATGTTCGAAGGCGTCCGACGTCAATGAGGCTCCGGTTGGGATGACATATGGCGTGCCGTCTTCCTTCAGAAACGGCTCCGTATCGTCACCGACAGGCGCTGCGACTTCGACATTCTCGTCATTTAATAATACCTTCCTGGGTTGCCCGGGAGCGCCGGGGCCGTAGAGAATATTGCCGTCAGCCGATTCAACCTGCCACAGGCCGGAGATGATAATTACGAGTGCCGTCATACTACAGACTACAATGGTATCGATAAAGGGGCCGAGCATCGCGACGAATCCCTCGCGAGCCGTCTCATGGGTCTTTGCTGCCGCGTGAGCCATCGGCGCCGAGCCGAGCCCCGATTCATTGCTGAAGACACCCCTGGCAACACCTCTTTCAATTGTCCTGGCCAGAACAAAACCGAAGAAGCCGCTGCCGGCGGCCAAAGGGCGGAAGGCATACCCAAAGATCTGCGATAGTGCCATCGGAACATCCGAATAGTTCATCACGAGAATCGTCACCGAGCTGAGGACGTAGATCGCACACATCAGGGGCACGATTCGTGAAGCAACCGTTGCGATTCTCTTGATGCCGCCGATAACTACGATGCCAACCAGAAAAGCCAGTATGATCCCAATGATTGGCTCTGCGATAGACCGGCCGCCAACCAGCGGTACGTCCGAGCCGAATTGAGCTTGGCCGATCGATTCGGGAAGAATCTTGATCAGGCCATCGGCAACCGAATTGGCCTGGACGGCACAGCCGATCCCGAACGAGGCGAATCCCGCGCAAAGAGCGAAAATGATCGCAAGCCACTTCAGGCCGAGGCCTTTTTCGAGATAATACATCGGGCCACCGGATGCCGAGCCGTCCTCGTGAATCACCCGATATTTCAGGGCCAGCGAGCAGCTCGAAAACTTCATTGCCATTCCAACGAGTGCCGTAATCCACATCCAGAAGACAGCCCCGGGCCCTCCCAGGGCAATGGCGGTGGCCACACCAACGATGTTGCCGGTTCCAATGGTTGCCGAAAGTGCCGCACAGAGTGCCTGGAAATGCGAAACGTCACCTTTTTCCTCCGGGTCGTCAAATTTGCCCGAGATACATTTGATCGAATGCCAGAAGTATCGAACCTGAACGAATCGCAATCTGACTGTCAGATATAGACCGGTGCCGACAAGCAAAACGATCGTCACCGGTCCCCAGAGGATGTCATTAGCCTTGTAGACAAAATCCGAAATAAGTTCCACTCGAGCCTCCTGCATATAAGTGCGCTGTAACCGATTCCAGACAGTTCGCGCATCTTACCAAAAGAACGCTGTAAATGTAAACAAAAGAAATGGTAATCCAGAAACCCCGGGTGTTCACACCGATTGAATGCAATGGCGAAATCAGTTATATTGAATCGCTCATGTGTCATAAGAAAGTATATGTAAAATCCTTCGGCTGTCAGATGAATAAGCTGGATACGGCATTGGTGACTTCTGCGCTGGAAGATGCCGGATTCAGTTTTACACCCAGTGTCAAAGAGGCCGACGTCGTCTTGATCAATACCTGCTCGGTGCGTGACCATGCCGAGCAGCGGGTTCTTTCGCATCTGGGGCATCTAAAACACATGAAGAGGTCTCGGCCTGATTTGGTGGTTGGCGTAATCGGGTGTATGGCGCAGAGACTCGGCGACAGGCTGCTCGAACACGAGGCGGTTAATATAGTCTGCGGGCCGGCCGAAATTCCTCAGATAAGCGATTTTGTAGCAAAAGCTGTCCAGGACAGACAGAAGGCTCTGGCGGTTACAGAAAGGATTCGTCACAAAGGTTCGCAGCAGCAGAGCCAGGCGCTCGAGGAATTCGAATCGGTATATGGGATCGAAAACGAACAAATCCCGGCCCAGGCCTTTGTCCGCGTCATGCGAGGATGTAACAACTTCTGTTCCTATTGCGTCGTACCCTACGTGCGCGGCCCTGAAGTTTCACGATCGCCCGAAGCAATAATCGAGCAAATAAGGAAACTGGCAGAGCACGGAGTCAAACAGGTCACGCTTCTGGGCCAGAGGGTGAATTCTTACAAGTACAAACATGGCGGCAAGATATGGTCCCTTGCGGACCTGCTCGAAGCGGCTGGTGACATTGCCGGCATCGAGTGGCTCAGATTCGTCACCAGCTATCCGTCCGAGGAGTTCTTTGACCAGATTATTGAGGTAATGGCTGGCTCTCCAAAGGTGTGCGAGTATCTGCATATGCCGGCCCAAAGCGGCTCGGACAGGATCCTTAAGGCAATGAATCGCAACTACACCAGCCGGTGGTATCTCGAATTGCTCGAGCGAGCCAGGCAGATCGTGCCGGAAATCGCAATAGCGGGCGATTTCATCGTCGGCTTTCCCGGCGAGAGCGAAGAAGATTTTCAGGCAACCGTGAATCTTCTCGAGAAGGCCAGGTACAAGAATACCTTTGTTTTCAAATACTCACCCCGCCCGGGGACAAACTCGGACAAGAGATTGACCGACACCGTGGCCGCCAAGGTGAAACAAAGGCGAAATGTCGAGCTTCTCGCTGTACAAGAAAGAATAAGCGATGAGCTGAGCAGGCAATTTCTAAACAGAGAGGTAAAGGTACTGGTCGAGGGCCTGAGCAAAAAACCGCACCTGAATATGGCCGACGCCGGCGATAATCCGCAGTTGGTCGCGAGAACGGCAGGTGACTGGATTGTCGTATTCAATGGTCCTGAGTCTTTGACAGGCAAGTTCGCAAATGTGAAAATAGAAAGCGCCAGCCCGTTGACCCTTTTCGGCCGGCCCATTTGAAATCGAGACAAGAAAAAGGACTCTACTATGGCCAGGCTTACAGACAAGAAGGGCTACATCTGCGACATGGATGGCGTCATATATCACGGTGAGCGGCTGGTCGAGGGCGCCGCCGAATTTGTCGACTGGCTCAAGCAAGAAGGCAAGAAGTTCCTTTTCCTGACCAACAGCAGCGCAAAATCGCCGGTGGAACTAAAGCGCAAGCTCTCGCGAATGGGTATCGAGGTTGGCGCCGATGACTTCTACACTTCTGCCCAGGCCACGGCCAGCTTCCTGGCCGGGCAGAATCCCAATGCAGGTGTGTATGTGATCGGCGAATCGGGCCTTATAAACGCTCTCTATGACGCAGGTTTCTACAACGACAGCGTGGATCCCACGTACGTTATCGTTGGCGAGTCGCGAACCTACAACTTCGAGCAGGTTGAGCTTGCCGTCCATCTCGTTCTCAAAGGCGCTCGGCTGATCGGCACGAATTCCGATCTGACCGGCCCGACGGAAAGAGGAATCGCGCCGGCCTGTCGGGCCCTGATTGCGCCGATTGAGCTGGCGACCGGCAGAAAGGCGTATTTCATCGGCAAGCCGAATCCGCTGATCATGCGTCACGCCATAAAGAAGATCGGCTGTCGCCGTGAAGAGACATTGATTATAGGCGACAGAATGGATACCGACATCATTGCCGGGATCGAGTCGGAAATAGAGACGGCTCTCGTGCTGAGCGGTATCACCGCAAGAGAGGATCTGTCCTTGTTCGCCTACCAGCCCGACCATGTCCTCGACAAGGCCGTCGACATTATCGACCATCCCGGCGACAAGTAGACAGCTGAAGCCTGGATGTGCTCGGGGCCAGTGACAATATGTCTAGCGCTTTCGGTCTTACTCTGCCACTTTCAGAGTCGCTTTGCGCACAGAGAAATGGTCGTCACCTGAAAAGACAAGGTGACAGATCTTGCCGTCGTCGCTCATCCACTTGGTGGGAAACGAGTTCGTCTCGCCCGGGCCGACGTCCCAGTCTTCGGTGTAGTAAACGGTTGTCCACGGCCCCCACGGCTCCGGTGCATCGTAGATGCCGAATCCGCCCTGGAAGCGCATACCCTGCGGATGCCTGCTCATCGGCAGAACCTGACACAAAAGGTATCTGTTGAGCCCGGCGTTGTAGCTGACCTGCGTACGATAGCACCTGCCGGGATTGACAAAGACCGGTTTCCTCTGGCGAATGTCCTTCGTCCAGCGGGGACGGCCGGCATCATCGAGACCTGCAAAGAATTCATAAGCGCTGCGATTTCTAATCTTGTCTTTGGGCGCCCTAGCCATCACCGTATCGTCCGCCGCGTCGTAGGCAGTCTCGGCATCCTGCGAATAGATGTAGACAAAGCTGTCTCTTGCGCCGGCGTAGTTTTTGCCGAAGTTCAGAAAGCACGGCGCACCGAAACTGTTGGTGAACCCCCAATCGCACCACTCCCAGCTCTTGCCATGATCTGTCGACCAAGCAACCTGCGAGTTTTCCGTATTGCGAACCATCATGTAGAGAACGCCATCGACCATAAGCATTCCACTGGCCTTTGGGCCGGCAGGACCCTGCCCCATGCGTTCGCCACTTTCTGTCCTGACGTTAATCCCCTTGAAATCTATTGGCGATCCGGAAACCTTCACTATTCCGAGACTGAGCTTCTTTTCTGTTCGCGGCTCGAATCCCCAGCCGTCCCCGTAGGCCGAATACTGGTTGCCGTCGTCGGCCCAGGTGACAGGCCAGTTGTCGCTGCCGGAGGCCTTGCGGATGATCGTATCGACCGGCGCCCATTCAATCCCTTTGATCACGGGACTCGCCGGATACGGGGCACGGCTATTGTCGGTTTTGGTCGCAACAGCCAATGCGATTGGCTCGACAAAAGGCTCGATGGCCCTGTAGCTGGAATTGCGAGCCTTGTTCAGTGACTTGCCCGCACGAGCTGCGACGATATCTAGGCTGGGTATCACAACGATCAG
>LJTR01000136.1 GCA_001303465.1 Phycisphaerae bacterium SG8_4 | reverse complement strand
AATACGAGAACAGAAGGCCCGTTATTGACGCCACTATCGCTGCACCCCATATGACGATCATCTGAACAACCGAATGCGAAGAGATGATCACCGAGATTGTGGCAGGTATTATGAGATAGGCAAATACCACAACTACCCCACCCATTCGAACAGAGAGCGTTATCACAATCCCGAGCAGCAAATAGAAGACGAAATCCCAGAGCATCATTGCCCTGATACTCTTGTCAGAAACCTGCTGACGACTATTGGAGACACCGGCCAACGGCTTTCGGATAACAAAGACGCAGAGCCCCACTGCTGAGAAGACAAGCAGACTTGCGACGACATCTGACCAATTTGCCCAAAGGAGATTGCCGGAGAGCATTTGCTGAACATGTATGTGGCCACCAGGCGCAATACCGACCAGGAAAAGGGCCGCTGCCGCAGCAATGGCGTAGGAAACGCCGATGACTGCTTCAAGCGATATCTGTACAACTCTGTTGCGTATCGCAGCATAGAACGCAGATGTGAGCAAGACACAGCCCAAGGAGCACAGATACGCTGCCAGAGAATGGGCGTGCACGCCAAACGTCAGATGAGCAATAATGGAGCCAACCGCCGCAGTCTGGGCCAGTGCGATGTCGACGAATATGATTTCCCTTTTGAGTATGTGAATCCCGAAATATCCGAGGATACAACTCATCAGGACACATATCAGAAAAGGCAAGGCCAGAATTTGAATCACCGGCAACGCAACCTATCCCTGCACACCAGCCATTCTACCAGCCGGAAACAGATATCTGATGACAACTGAAACAGCAAAGAAAAAACCCAAAGAAAGCACTAAGCTTGGACCGTAGGGTAAATCAAATGCGTATGAGGAAAAAAGGCCAACTACGCAAGCCGTAAAACCAATAGCCCATCCCACCACTACCGCCCCGATCCATCTGGTGGTAAACATAGCTGCAATGGCTGCTGGAATCATCAGAAACGCATAGGCAAGAAGTACCCCTGCAATGGGAACGATCAGGACAGTAATTACTCCCTGTGTTGCAAAGAGTAGAAAATCCCAGAGATTTTCATCACTGACGTCGGAAGGATTCTCCACAAGAGCTATGAATTTGCGATGAAACTTACAGTGAAACACCATTAGGATGATGTATACGATTGCCGTTACACCGACAACAGGCCAGGTTACCCATAGCATAGAACCTGCAAGCGTCTTAGTTACATAAGCCTCACCTCCACGGAGCTTATCGGCTAACAAGAGTGATGCGACTAATGCAAGGGCATACATAATGCCGATCACAGCTTCTCTGGGAATAGCCAGAGTCCTGGGTCTTATCAGGGCCAGCAACAGGGCTCCGAGAAGCACGGCTATCATCGAAGACAAGTAAGATTGAGCTGTGCCGTATTCAATCCCAAGTCCTATGCCGGCGAGGGCACCGAAGGCCGCCAGTTGATCCAATACCAGATCAGAGAATATGAGAGTCCGTCTGATTATGTGCAGACCTATGTAGGTATGTAAAATCAACACGATGGCCAGTAGAGCTATTTGAACCGCGAAAAAGCTCACCACATCTGACATCATAACCTCACATCGCAAATCAGTGCTTGCTTAAGAGTCCCTTCTTCTGTGCTGCATCGAGAAGCCGATCGATCCAGTGGTCAACAAGCGCAAAGTAATCATCTACGCCAGCAGCACCGCCAACATAGAGGGGAACAATGACGGCCTCAGCATTTGTCCTTGCTGCAACTGTTTTGATCTTCTGCTCATCGAAATAGTTTGCGGCCAGAATGATACCGATCTCTCTGGCTCGCATCAGATTTATCAGGCTCGCCACATGCTTTGGAGACGGCGGGATGCCAGGCTTGGGCTCAACAGTCCCCGCTTCTTCCAGACCAAAGAGTCTGACAAAGTAGATCCAGTTTTTGTGATATGTGACGATGGGCGTGCCGCGAAGCGGCAGCATCTTCCTCATCCAGCCGCCCAGATGTTCGATCAGCGGACTTCCCTCAAAGTCTTGACTCTGAAGGAATTCTATTAACTCACCCTGTTCGGCGAGGCTGCAAAGTGTATCGCTACCGAGTGTTTCCACAAGTTTTGGGCCGAACAAGTGATCGTCAATCTTGCAGCAAAACGTCTCTAGATTCTTGAGGTATGCTTCCCTGCCTTGCGGGTCATTCTTGGCCAATCCCACCGCTATGTTTTTGGCAGCTGTCTTCATCAGGATAGGGCTGCACGTGACATGAGGATTGCCGTAGATATGGACTCCTCCCTCGGCTCTTGACAAGGTTCGGGGCCTTTCCAGAAGCCTCATCCCGGCAGATGCAGATACATAACCTTGTTTGCCGCTTCGAATATTCACGTTGCCAGAATTGTCCATCACGGTTTGTACCCAGAGTTCCAGATCCAGCCCTGTGGCTACCAAGACATCGGCATTTCGCAACGCAGTGGCAAATGAGGGTTTGGGGCGGATGAAATGCGCATCCTGATCGCCTCGAACGATAGACTTCACAGAAATACGTTCACCGCCAATGGCCCTTGCTAAGGATGCATAATCGGGCAATGTAGTCACGACGTGCAAATGTGATTTGGCACAGACGCTCGCAGCCGACAAAACCGAAACAAGTGCGATTATGATCGATGAGTTATTCATGATACCTTGGTCCCTGCTGTCAATAACGCTCGTGCTTGTGCGGGCCGGCCGCAAAGATTGCCTGCAGCCAGATTACATGTTCAGCGTTTTCTATGCCCTTGCCGTCGCTGTAGTCATACTCTGCCCTGAACTTCACAAATGGGCTCTGGCACCAGGTAACATACGGACCAATTTGCCACAAATGCGGAGCATCCCCCGTCACAGCCAACGGTGATAGCGAGAGCGAAGTGGATAGGTTTGCATACCTCTTGGTATCGGGTACATAAAGGTCTCCTCTGATACCGATATCGACTGTCCGTGAAATCTTGCTTTGAAGATAGCTGTATGCGCCCCATGCATTTACAGTATCGGAACCCGAGCCGTCTGGAGCCAAGAGTTCTTTGTTGAGCCAATATGCCTCGCTTCGCCATTCTACGTTTCGGTAGCGCATTGCCTCCGAGGGTTCCCACAGGACGGACAGATCGGCTCCGAGCACGGCCGTCACTTTACTGCTGCTTCGCCTGATTCCGCCCTGAATGTCCCATTCATCGTTCCAGCCTACTAATCCGCTGAGACCACATTCCAGATATGTGTCTTTCGACAGATCGCGGTAGTTCTTGTAGTGTGCGAGAAGGCTCGGCCTATTACGTGCGTTATCACCAAACAAACGATCATTCGAGCCGTCCGTAACCTGAAACGTCAACTGCTGCGCTGTACTGTCGACAGGTGGCATCAGCCAATCCAATGACAAACCGGTTTGATTGAGACCGCCGTCTCCAAAGATCTGCCGAAGGGCCAGCGGGAAATCGACCTGGTCCAAACCATGTTTGTGCCATCGGTTCACAACACCAAATTGCTGACGGAACTTGCCCAACGTCAGATTCAGATCGTCACCGACGTTGTACAAGGTCATGTATCCCTCACCGAGCTCACTTCCACTTTCGTTTACCGGTATTGCCGCCTTAAACCTGGTCGACGGATCCAGCCATGACTCGAGATGGATGCCGAGGGTCCTGAACTCAAAATCGCTGCTCTCGTGGCTTGTACTATCCTGTCTCGAAGAGAAGAGAAAATCGCCGGTGACACTGATCTCCGGATTCAAGGCCTGCAAGCTCAGGCTGCCGGACCTGAAGGTGGTCTCCTCGGGTCCTTCTTCAGCGACCACGCCCTCTGCTACCTTGGCCTTTGCCGCTTCTCGCAAGTTGGCAAGTTCGTCCTTCGCCCTCTGCCTGCTGGCCTGGGCACAAAGCTCTTCGATTTGCTGTTTCAATGCATTGATTTGCTCGTCGTATTTCTTCTGGATTTCAACGATTTGCCGTTCAAGCTCCGCAATCCTGGCGTCTGGTCGTCCGGCATCGGACATCCCGTCTTGAGCAGTTGCGGGATTGGCAAGTGATATCAGAACAGGAAATGTCAGAATGAGTGAAGGTCTTATCATCTTAGAGTCCGCTGAGAACTCCTCCTCCGAATCCCGACCTTCAGCTGAAACTTCAGAAACAAGTAGTTGACCTCGTCGTTGTCGAGAGGATTCGGTGTGTGAATCCTCCGTCCACAACGTATAGACTTCTGTTCCATCTCATGTGCTAGCTTCGATCCCTTACAAACAGGAGCGGGAACACAATGTCGCTCACACAGCACGGAATCCACACGGCCAGAAAAAGAAAGAACAGGACTACAGCATATGACAGCAAATCTGTGTGCTCTCCCTTTGCCATCATAATATGAAACAGTGATGCCCACGTGCTGAGAAGAACATGACCGGCATGTGGCAGCTTTGTTCTGGGCGAAAAATATGCCACGGCGGCCCCAACGAATGCCAGGGGATTGACCAACCACCATTTTTCAATAAAGCCAATGTGGACGCCTCTGTTCGGCATATTGAGCAATACTTCGCCTAAGTATGGTATTAACGAGTCGCTCAAGGTCGCTATGCCAATAGAACCCGCATACCCAATAATGAGCAGAAGCCAGAGATTGCACCTGCCCTTGTTATACTTGCATGTATGAAGCTCATAAATAGAAGCTGTGACCAGAGCGCTTAGAACAACGTGAATCGGATGCAATGTATAGAAGACAGAGTGTGAAATCTTGGATGGTAATCCGTGAGAGAGAACCATGACTGCCAAACCGGTCGACGCTCCGAAAAGAGTAAACGGAGCATGGCTTCTCAATTCTTTCAATATCTTATTTGACATTGATTCGTATGCTGACCCCAGGCACCGCCTGATCCTCAAGTCTGCTTTGTGACCAGTAGGGACGGAGGTCAGAGTCACGAAGTTGGATGATGTGCATACACACCGGTATGACAGGAACGAGATACCCGGGAGGTTCAGACCAAAGCTCTGTAGAATCGCCCTTGATCCGTGTGCTCAAGGCGCGCTTGCCGTTCCAAACACAATTGCTCAATGTACTTGAGAACAGCATTTCGGTGAAGGCCCAGTCCATGCATTATATCCTCAACAGAACAGGGGCTACGTCTCAAGAGAGCCAGAACATCCTCTAATCTAGCTGAGATATCACACTGTTCATAAGCACGGCGGTTGGTTGCGACGATTTCTACTTCTTGCGAGAGCTGCAACGCCACCTCTTTCAGTCGTTCCAGAGGCACAGCCATAGCAAAATCTTCTGCAGGCGGTCGGCTAACGGTATTGACCTGAACCTTATCCGGCCCAATCAGTCTTATGCAGTGGGCTAGCAGTTTCTTCTGAGTCTCCACAGTAGTCACACCACCCAGCAGGAAAACTTCCAACCAGTATTCGCCAGCGAATTCGTTTCGAAACTTCACCAATCCGTCCAACATTCTGCCGAAGTGGATATTAGGATGAGGTCTGTTGACATATCGAAATAACCGGTCACTCCCGGCATCGAGTGACGGAAGAACCAGGTCAGCGGCCATCAGAGAACGTCTTACCTCCGGCAGCCACAACAACGACCCATTTGTGAGCACTGCAACAGGGATGTCGGTAATCGCCTTGATTTGAGATATGACTTCTCCGATTTTCGAATTAAGGGTAGGCTCTCCCGATCCGGATAGTGCTATGTAATCGGGCTTGGAATCAAGGTTCGCTTTGACTTGGTCAATGACAGAATCGCATGGAACCCACTCTCTCCGTTCAATGGTCTTGTTGGTTGTTCTTCCCAACTGGCAGTATATGCAGTCATAGGTGCACGTTTTGAAGGGTACTATATCTACTCCAAGTGAACGCCCCAGCCTTCTCGAGGGAACCGGACCGTAGACGTATTCTTGATTCCCGAGGTCGGTGGTTTGAACAGTCATGATTCGGAGAACCCTCTCAGTCGATGGCCAGACTCAAGCTTTGCAAATCAGTATTCAACAGACATTGGCCATTGCTCGACCATCCGGCCAGGCATGCGGCGGCCGGTTAGTCGATAGGCACCAATACAGCTTCGCTCAGGGACAAAAGAGCCGCACTCGGATTTCCAATCCGTCTGGGCAGGATAGGTAACCGCT
Source organism: Phycisphaerae bacterium SG8_4 (assembly GCA_001303465.1). Taxonomy (GTDB): domain Bacteria; phylum Planctomycetota; class Phycisphaerae; order Sedimentisphaerales; family Anaerobacaceae; genus SG8-4. The sequence goes on along the minus strand of LJTR01000136.1, from coordinate 4,299 downwards.
ACCGCCCAAGCTCCAAGGCTGCGTATCTGCGGAGCGGGCATCTGCACAACATAATGCTCAGGATGCTATTCAGGCCAAACTTTGTGGCCATCCGGCAAAGGTATTCTCTTGCCTTCGGGCATACAACAGCGTTATCCGACATGACCTTCACGGGGGCGAGGTGCTCGAAGCCGGACTTGCAGCAATGGAAGTCTCTCGGGCAGTCTATCTCCGCCATGATCTTCTGAACATCGGCTTCTTGTTCCACAGTCAATTCCATTCTCTTCTCTTCTTCTCTCAGAAAAACCGGCCTGGAATAGTATCATCTGCGGTTACCCCCATCCAACTTCATAATCGGTGCCTCTACATACCAAGAGCACCAAGAATGTGGACAACGCCCATCTCCATGGAGGCTCCAAGTCTCCCAGCAACTGTAGAGCTTCATACCTTGGCGGTGATGATTCGAATCGTGGTGGTCAGATCGGCCTTCAGTTTTGGCATTCCGGACAAGCCGGTGGTTCGGCAGCTATATGGTACGTTTTATCCAGTGGATTGTATCGATCCACGATCCCAAGGCTTCCGACCAATTGGATTTCAACCTGTGAGATCCCGCCCCTGCTGACGTACCTTTTCGTTCTTGTGGTGTAGTCGTAGTAGATTGGAAGCTCTTGCTGAATTAGCTCCAGGATCTCTTCTGAGCTAATGCCAGATGTCTTCGGCCTTGCCTCGGGGCATCTGAAAGTCCTACCTGGGAATTCCTCTATCGTCCGGATTGCCAGACCTATTCCTTCACACTCCTTGCGTTCAACGCACTTTCTTCCCAACAGCCAGTCAATGACAGTTTCCATGTGGCCGGTCCTCCCAGGTGGCACGCGTTGTTTCGAAGACTCCACAACCGATTGCCGTCAATCCACCACGAAACATGCCACGTCTCGAAATGTTCATGAAGATCTTTTCGACTTGCCACGATAGTTCTCTATCACTGCTTCCAGTGTCATGACGGACAGCTTTGCACAGTGCTTGTGCTCTTCGGGTAGGCCTCCGAAGTACTTGTCAACGTTCTCAGGCCTGATCAGCAGTGCTCCTTCGACGGTCCTGCCCACCGCCATTCTCGTGACGTAGCTGGCGCATGCGATCGTGAAGCCGCAGCCGTCGGTCATAAACCTGAGTTCGCTTATCCTTCCGTCAGTGACATTCAGAAACATCTCAATAGTATCGCCGCATATACCCGTGACACTCACGTAGCTGTCGGGCCCATCAATCCTTCCTATGTTCCGCGAATTCAGGATCTCATTCCTTAGGCTGTGGGAGAAGCCCTTAAATATAGACTCCTGGAGTTCCTGTGCAATCCTCTCATTCTCTGCTGCCATTCGGTTTCGCCCTTATCTTCTATCTGAGAGTGTGATCTACATTCCAGAGATACAAACTCTTTCGACTTTCCCGTGCTGCAATCTTCTCCTACAAGCGTATTCGGCTGCCCGTAGAGCAAACAAAACACCGACCAGGGAAGGCATTACGAATTTCTCTTGCGGCATTTGCGCCTGTACAATGACAGAAACCGATGTTCTGCACATCATACTTGCGAAAGACTTTCACCGTTCTTTCTATTCTATCCTGATAAGCGCTCGACAGATGCATTCCACCGACAACACTGTCAATGTGCCTATCGCCACTCAGCTTCACAATGTAATCCAATGTGTTGACAACACCGGCGTGAGAGCAACCCAGAAGGACGACCAGCCCTCTAGGTGTATCGAAAGACAACGCCTGATCGTCTGGTAATATATCCGCCGTTTCACAATTTTCATCAACGTAGAAAGCACCGCCAACATCCTCGAAGTCTGTGATTCGTGGTATCTCGCCGGTGACGAAAACTCCAGGCATCACTTCCACAGGTTCTTCGGTCCAAGCAACTCTCTCGCCGTGAGCATGAGCGCCAATGACTTGCCTTGTGGAGTCCGACATACCGATGGCTCGAGTCTCAGAACCTTTTCGACCGAATTTCGGCCGTATCGCCGCCGGATGTGTATAGACCACCACCCTTGGGGCAATCTCAAGCACGGCCGCAAGACCGCCGGTGTGATCATAGTGGCCATGGCTCAACACGACAGCGTCGGCCTTGGCTATATCGACACCGAGGATCTCTGCGTTTTCGATGAGCAAGCCGGTCTGCCCCGTGTCAAAGAGAACTCTATGGTCACCGTATTCGATCCAGAACGATAGGCCATGCTCGCCGGATAAACCGGTTCCGGATTCGGTATCTTCAACGAGTGTCGTTACGCAGACATAATCGCTCATGAGATAGCTGCAAACCTCGGCTATTTGCCAGACTGCACACGACGCAATTTGGATGGACTTTGTTATAGTGCTCCTGATTGAAAATTCCCGTCCTTGCGCGGGTAAGCGGCGTTATCATAACAGGTTATGGTTTAGCTCGCGGGAGTTTACTACCCTGAAGGGTATACTCATGTTGGTGACAATGTCCTGTCTCGTTCCAATGCTCATGAGTATGCTATACTGCCGGATCAGTGATCACAGATGTTCTCCCCTGCCTGGAGCGTGTCATTAAGATAGGCAGAGACCAGGCTCTCAGGGCTCTCCGCGGGGGCACCCACAACTACCTGGATCTGATTCTGTGCAAACAACTGCTGTGCACGCTGCCCCATACCGCCTGCGATAATGACATCCACACCTTCTCCATGAAGCCATTTGGGCAGAACTCCGGGCTCATGTCGGGGCGGTGCAAGGTCCTTCCGATTCAAAACCTGACCGGAATCACCATCCGTATCGACGATTGCAAAGGTCTCAGAGTGGCCGAAGTGTTGACTCAATTTGCCATCAACTACAGGAACTGCTATTCGCATTCTTCCCGCTCCTTTCTGATTCGAGTCTGCTTTTGTTGCTTTGCTCTCATTCTCGAGCATTAGTACGCGCCTGGTAACTTGGCGAAAGGCTTGAGCGGTTTCACCGGCGCTGTTTTGCCGAACATACGGCTGCCCGGTGTCACACCCTTGCACAATCTGGGGATCTATCGGGACTCTTGCGAGAAACTCGATACCAAGCTGCCGTGCCATGTCCTCACCACCGCCTGATGTGAATATCTCGGTTTGCTGCCCACAATTGGGACAAAGGAATCCACTCATATTCTCGACGACTCCCAACACCGGTATGTTAAGATTCCGACAGAAGGAGATGCCCTTTCTTACATCTGAAAGTGCGATCTGCTGTGGTGTGGTTACTATAATAGCACCATCCGCATCTCCCAGGAGCTGAGCAATAGAAAGCGGCTCATCACCTGTTCCAGGGGGTGAGTCAACAATCAGAAAATCAAGACTCCCCCATTTGACATCTTTCAAAAACTGCCTTATCACTTGATTCTTCATCGGCCCGCGCCAAATGACGGCGTTGTCACTGTCGGGCAGAAGAAAACCGATGGACATAACCTTCAAATCCGGACCGATCTGGACGGGCAGCATTCTTTCCCCCAGAACCTGGATCTTTCTTCCCTCAAGATTCAAAATCTTGGGAATGCTCGGACCGTGGATATCAATATCAAGAAGTCCGACGCGTTTGTTCGCCAAAGACAAGGAAACGGCAAGGTTGGCTGCTATCGTGCTTTTTCCCACGCCGCCCTTGCCGGAAAGAACCAGTATCTTGTGCCCTACGTGCTCAAGATTCTTCTTAATGTGTTCCTGTTCGATCTGCAATTCGTACGCGGTACTACTTGGCGCTTCACACGAAACTGGTTTCTTTGTCATTTCTAATTACTCCTCATTTCCGCTCAACCCAATGCATAGATGACGTTTCTCCACAAGGCCTTAATCTCCTCCGACACCCAGCCGCCGGTATACTCAATTACCGTCGCCTTCATGATTTGAGCCTTGGTGAAGGCCTTATCATAACGAATCTTACCTGCCAGCCCGATGCCTCGCTTGCCCGCTTGTTGGGCAATTCGCCCCGTCATCTGCGGGTTCAAATCTGATTTGTTTATGCAAACCAACGTTGGAATTCCGAAATTATTGGCCAAATCGGCAACGCGTCCAAGGTCGTGCATTCCGGAGAGCGTGGGTTCGGTGATTATCAAGACCAAATCCGCCCCCGTGATGGACGCTATAACCGGACAGCCAATTCCAGGTGAACCATCAGAGATGATCAGATCTCTCTTCTCTTCTGTCGCTATTCGTTTTGCCTCTCTGCGAATAAGAGTTACGAGCTTTCCGCTGTTCTCCTCTGCAATTCCAAGCTCGGCATGAACCATTGGGCCGAACCTTGTATCCGATATGAACCATCGTCCATTTATGCTGTCCTTGAAATCGATCG
>LJTR01000254.1 GCA_001303465.1 Phycisphaerae bacterium SG8_4 | reverse complement strand
CGATCTGGTCGGCATTGGCCTTGGGCAGCATCTCAAGGCTTGTCGGGTCAATGAGCGTGTTTTCCCAGGAGAACTGCAGCTTGTTGCGGCCGTCTCTTAGTGTCAGCGCCCTGCTCTCGCGCACCAGCGTCATGTCCGCCGAGTTATAGACTGTAAGCTGAACCGTATCCCGCGAAGGCAGAGTCACTAGGTCCACCTTGGCCTGTGCGGCAGAAATCATCACTACGCTTAGAAAGAAGCTTGTCGTGCTCCTCATCGTTCTGTCCTTTTTGTCTGTCATGGTCTGGTCTTACGCTATCGCAGTTGCGAGGCTTGCCTCCAGTCCTGTTGCCTTTCGCCGTGATATGTCCTGACAACGTACTGGAATTGCTTTGCCGATCTCGGCTCCAGGACGAGCGTGAACTTGATCGTGTCCAGGTCCTCTTTTTCGAACTGGCCCGCGTCACTGCTCTTGGACAGGTCGCAGTATTGAGTGTTGAAGTTGCGTTTGATCTCGACCTTGACAGCGATATCACGCGTGTTCCTTGCCTCGATATTGAACGCGCGAATCTCGTCCCAGCCGGAGACGTCGCCTCTGCGGTCGAACCTGTAGTTTTCGGTCTCGAAATCCATTAGCTTCGGTTCGACGACAACATTAGCTACGGCCCCGAGGTTCAACTCGACGTCTTCATCAACGGGGATGTACTTGAACGTACTTGAACGAAGATTGTCCCGTGTATGACAGGTGCCCGGCATCGCCGGCATTTCTGTAGACCTTGAGCATCCCGCCCGGGATCGGCGTCTCGCCAAGTTCATGCTCCTTATCGTTCTTGAAGCTCAGAAACCGGACTACGGAGTTGCCGTATCGCTGCTGCTCATACTTGTAGAGATTCACCACCGGCACGTCATCTGTGTCGAAGCTCATCAGCCTCTTCGACCATCCGGTGGGAATTGTCTCGGTACCTTCGATAGTGTAGAGAAAGTACTCGCTGAGTCCCTCTTTGGTAATCTCTTTAGGTCCCGCAGGCGCGGGAAGCGCCGGGGCCATGGCGAAACTCTCTCTGCGAGCCAGCATGCGTTTGGCGGTTTCGAGTGCACGTTCCTCGAGTTCTTCCACTACAATTCCTTCACCCGGTCGGCCATAAGGATATTGCCTGCTCGCGAGTTGGGCGATCTCATCGAGCAGATGGACCTTGCCTACGATAAGCCGCGTCTGAGCGTTCTCGTAGTCTTCGCCACTGCTGTTGGTGACTCGTACGTAGCCCTGGAGGCGCATGGTCTTTTCGTCCTCGGCCAGTGTCCCCATGTAGAACGCCCGCCAGGACAATCCGCTGGTCAGGTAACTAATCTCCACCGGCACTTTGCCGCTGACGCCGCTGTCGATATTCCAAAGGCCCAGATTCCTTACTCTCGGCGGATAGACCAGCTCGGCAATATCAATTCTGTCCGCATTGGCCTTCGGCAGCATCTCAAGACTTGTCGGATCGATGAGCGTATTGGCCCAGGAGAACTGCAGCTTGTTCTTGCCGTCCTTCAGTGTCAGCGCCCTGCTCTCGCGCACGAGCGTCATGTCCGCGGAGTTGTAAATCGTCAATTGTACAGTGTCCCGAGACGGTAGGGTCACCAAATCCACCTTGGCTTGTGTGGAAGAGGCCAACGTTAACGCCACGATGAATGTTAATGTACGTTTCATCTTTTCGTCCTCTTGGTATGACATGATCTAATCCGGTGCTATCGCAGTTGCGAACTTGCACTCCAGTTCTCTTGCCTTTGGCCGTTATACGTTCTAACGGTGTACTGGAATTGCTTTGCCGATCTTGGCTCCAGAACGAGCGTGAACTTGATCGTGTCCAGATCTTCTTTTTCGAACTGACCCGATTCGCCGCTCTTGGACAGATCCCAGTATTGAGTGTTGAAGTTGCGTTTGACCTCGACCTTGACAGCGATATCACGCGTGTTCCTGACCTCGATGTCGAATGTGCGAACTTCATCCCAGCCTGAAACATCGCCTCTGGGGTCGAACGTGTAGTTCTCGCTCTCGAAATTCATCAGCTTCGGCTCGACGACGACATTCTGTACGTCTCCGAGGTTGAGCTCGACATCCTCATCGACCGGGACGTACTTGAACGAAGACTGACCCGCGTATGACAAGTGCCCTGCATCACCGACGCTGCGATAGACCTTCAGCATGCCGCCAGGGATCGGAGTCTCGCCGAGTTCGTGTTCCTTATCGTTTTTGAAGCTCAGAAACCGGACCACCCGGCTGCCGTAGCGCTGCTGTTCGTACTTGTAGAGATTGACCACAGGCACATCTTCAACGTCGAAGCTCATCAGTCTCTTCGAGAAGCCGGTCGGAATTGTCTCGGTGCCTTCTATAGTATAAAGGAAGTACTCGCTGAGACCTTCCTTAATGATCTCCTTGGGCTTCATCGGCGCATCACCCAAGGCTGCTTCCATCGTAAATCTGACCTTCTCGCCTGCTCTTTGCCTTGCAGTCGGCGGTGGCGTGCTGGGCATTTCGGCCCCGACCACGCCCGGCCGGCCGTAGGGATATTGTCTGCGCGCAAGCTCGACGATCTCATCAAGCAGATGGACCTTGCCCACGATCAGCCGTGTCTGAGCATTCTCGTAGTCCTCGCCGCTGTTGTTGGTCACGCGAACGTAGCCCTGAAGGCGCATGGTCTTTTCGTCCTCGGTCAGTGTCCCCATGTAGAACGCCCGCCAGGACAGACCGCTGGTCAGATATGTAATCTCGACTGGTGTTCTGCCGCTGACGCCGCTGTCGAGATTCCACAGGCCCAGATTTCTCACCCTCGGAGGGTAGACCAGCTCAGCAATGTCTATCTTGTCCGCATTGGCCTTGGGCAGCATCTCGAGACTTGTCGGATCGATGAGCGTGTTGGCCCAGGAAAACTGCAGCGCGTTCTTGCCGTCTTTTAGCGTAAGCGCCCTGCTCTCGCGCACCAGCGTCATGTCCGCGGAGTTGTAGATAGTAAGCTGAACCGTATCCCGTGAAGGCAGCGTGACTAGATCGACTTTCGCCCGGCCGACGTTTGCAGTCGCAGCGAATATCAGCAGTGCAAGTACTGTACGTTTCATTTTGCTGCTCCTTTACCTCTGATGGATTCCAAGTAGTGTCCCTGAGTGAAAATTCCCGTTTTTGCGTGGGCAAGTGGCTTTACAATAACAGGCCATGGTTTTGCCCGCGGGAATTTACTACCCTTCAAGGGTATGCTATCTTGTTACCGCCTGCCTCGGCTCGGCTCCGGGTCTGAGGTTTCGGCGATGGTAGGTCATTTTCAATTCTTTCGTTGCCGGGCCGTCCTCGGTGCGGGCCGGTAGGTTGATCTCGAACTCAAGGGTATAGGCGTCTTTCTTCTTGTAGTCTGTGCCTAACCTCAGCGCTCGGCCGTCGAGTGTGCAACTCTCCATATCCCACTGATCCGGAATATGCTGTATCATCGTCAGCACGGCCTCGCTGTCCTTGAAGTTCTCGATCTTCGCGGTGATCTGCTCATCGGTGTCGTAGAGAACCGTCTCGCCTCTTTTGTTCTTGGCCTTGACGACGCGGCTGTCCTGCATCTTTCGTTGGGTGACGACGATGTCACGGCTGTCGCCGATATACAGCTCCATCTTCTCGCCGACCGGAACCAGACCCGTATTGTCCTCGCCTAGGAAGATCGTGCTCTCGTGCCCGTCGTCCTGGAAGAGCCTGGCCTTTCCGCCCCAGAGGGAGAATTCGCCCAGGCTGCTGTCGGAGTTGTTGACAATACGGTAGCTCACCGGAATCCCCACATTTTGATTCTCCAGCTTCTCCGGGTCCCACGGTTGCAGCGCGGAGTCGAACTTCCAGATCTTCGTGATCGGCACCTTCGGAGACTTTAAGAACAGCATCTGCTTGGTCTCCTCATGGTCGATGCCCTGCTCGAAGGCCTCTCCGTAATCCAGTAGCACGCGCGCCTTTTCGAAATCCTCACCGGAGAAGTTTCGCAGCACCAGATAGCTCTTTAGATCGACGAAGGTCTCGGCCTTGTCGGCCACGGCCTTGTACGTAATGAGCCGGTCGATATTGCTGAGCAAATAGCTTATGCGCACCGTCTCGGCATAGTCACTGTCGCTGCTTATGTCCCAGACAAGAGCGGCCTCGTTGGGCGGATAGCTCACGCTTAGAAGCGTCACATTGTTTGGGTGATCGAGCGCTCTGAGTCTGATCGAGTCGGCGTCGATCGAGACGGACTTCCATGAGAAGTCCACCTTGTTGAGCCCTTTCTGCAAGGTGAGCACGCGCTCTTCTTCGATTAGGGTTGCCTGAGGATTGTCCAGGCGAATCACCGTCGCCGCCCGCTCGGGCAGCGCCACCAGCTTTATTCGCCCGAAGGCTCCTGAACCGATGCCCAGGATCACAAGCAATGCGATTGTCGATTTTGTTCTAGTGTTCATCTTCTGTCTCCTTATTTACTTACAGATTTATTGACTGACTTGCTCTTGCCGCCTGCCGTGATATGTCGTCAGCGTATATGAAAGCAACTTTTTGCTCTGCGGCTGCAATGGAGTCTCGAAGCGAGCATGTGTGGCGTCGTGTTTCTCATAAGGCTCTTCGGTTTGCAGCGTCCAGTAGGGCGTGTCGAAGCCGCGGGTGATTTCGATCTCGATCGGAAGTCTGCGGGTATTGGTTATCTCCATCTGCCAGGTTCGTATCTCGTCCCAACCGGCAACGTTGCCCCTGTTGTCGAAGACGTAATTTTCGGTCTCGAACGCCATCAGCTTCGGCTCGACCTCAACCAATCTTGCCGGGCCTAGATTCAACTCGATCTCTTCGCCCACCGGGATGTACTTTATGTCCGTGCCGCCGACGTATGACAGATGGTTCTGGCCACCGGAGCGGCCGAATATCTTTACGGCTCCGTTGGGGATCGGCGTATCACCGAGATTGTGCTCGGCGTCATTTGCGAACGAAACAAATCTTATCGTCTGCGTTCCCCAGCGCTCTTCGTCGTATTTGTACAGACTCTCGATTTCAATATCCTCAACGTCAAAGGAAGGCAGGCGCTTAGACCATTTGTCGGGGATCGTCTCGGTACCCTCGATCGTGTAGAGGAAATACTCGCTCAATCCCTCCTTCCTGATTTCCTTGGGTCTCAAATCCCCGATTCTCCCGGCAACCATCACCGCGCGGTCAAGTGCAAGACCGTCGCTGTCTTCGTCAACCTCTTTGTCAATGAAAAGGTAATCGTCAGGGCCGACAGGCATCCCGGGCCGGCCGTATGCGTATTGCCGCTTCGCTAGATCCGCTATCTCATCGAGCACGTTGACTTTGCCTACTAACAGTCTGGTCTGGGCATTCTCGTAATCTTCGCCGCTGCCATTAGCGACACGAACATAGCCGGCTAAGCGCATCTTCTTTTCGTCCTCTGAGAGCGTGCCCATGTAGAACGCCCGCCAGGACAGACCGCTCGTGAAGTACGTGATCTCGAACGGTACCTGGCCGCTGATCTCAGAACGAATGAGCCAGCGGCCAAGCTCCCGCAGCCTCGCTGGAAACACCAATTGCTGGACGTCGACCTTGTCCGCCTGCGCCGCCGGCTCCAGGCTCAGCGACGTCGGATCGATCAGCGTGTTGGCCCACATAAGCTGAAGCCAGTTCCAGCTCTGCTTCAGCGTTAAGTTCCGTCTCTCCCGCACCAATGTGAGATCCGCCGAGTTGTAGATCGTTAGCTGGACGTTGTCCCGCCGCGGAAGCGTTACCAGCTCGATTGCGCTGGCCGGCGCGAAAGGCGGTTTCTCAGGTATCTCCCCGGCATCTGACCTGACCCCGACAGTGCTCGCTAACTCTGTGCCGGATTTCCTTCTATCCTCAGACTCAGCAGCCAAGCTCTGCACTTGCTGACTCAAGGCCGGTACCTGAACAGGTGTCACTGCTGCTCCGCCGCCTGCAGCGGTCGGCGCGAACGCGTATTGATCCGGCTGCGGTTGGCTATCGGGCCGAGTTGCAGCAGCAGTGCCAAAACTGTCTGCGGGACCGATCGGACTTGCGGCCGGCGGTGCGGCTGGCGATTTTCCCGCCATCTGCCTGCTCAGTAAAGCTTCCTGCAATTGCACCGCCTCTTTGTCGGCGAGGTCTTTTGCAACCAACGTGACCTCGGACTCTTCCTCGACCTGTGACAGCGAATCCATCTTCCCTTTGGAGGCCAACTCAGATTTATTGGCCGATTTGGGCCGTTCGGCGCCGAACTTGTCAAAACTGCCCATCATCAGTGCGAATCCGACGACCAGAACCGCCGCTGCGGTTGCGATCCAATGGTACCTTCTAATAAAGGGGATAATCCTGCGCGGCGCCGGCCGTTTGGCTTGTGCGATCGTTTGAGGAATCAGTTCCTCGGATGCCGGCACATCCTCGGCCAGCAGATCCAACGCGGCGAACTTCTGAGAGAGAAGTTCCAGCCGCTGACGGCACTCGTCGCAGCCGGCCAGATGATCGGCCCAGCCGCCGGCGGTCTGCTCGTGTGAAGCCAGCTTGAACTGATGCTGTATGAGTTCTTCTTCTGTAAGATGACGCTTCATTTCGCCACTCCCGATATATCAGGCAACCTCTGCGCCAGCGTCCTGAGTGCCCTGAACATCTGTGTCTTCACCGTTCCGATCGAACAATCCAGAATCTTAGCCACCTCCCGATAGCTCAGCCCCTGGTAGTACGCCAGAACGAGCGTTACCCTCTGTCTGTCCGGCAGAGATTCGACGGCCTGGCGGACCAACTGCTTATTCTCGGCCTTGACCGCCTCCTGCGCCGGATCGTCGCAATCGGCGGCCACAGCAAGCGCCCCGAGCTGCGGGCAGTTTTCGCCGTCGCAATCGACTTGTTGGTTGAGCGAGACCATGCGAACGCGATTGCCCTTGCGAAGGGCGTCCATAGCCACGCGGGTAGCAATCGTGTATAGCCAACTCTTAAACTGGCTTCCTCGCAGCGTGTGGGCCTTTTCGTGGACCTTTCTGAAGGTCTCCTGAAATAGGTCCTTCGCCTGTTCTCGATTCCTGCATATTTTAGTCAGGTAGCCCAACAAACTGTCTCCATATCGGCGAACAAGCTCACCGAAAGCTTCGCTGTCGCCCTGCAAATGGGCGTCTATTAAACTTTTGTCTGTCTTTTCCATCGAGGCTATATGCTCCAGCTACCTGTTAAGACGCCATCGCAGCCAAATGGTTGACAAAATCATGAATCATTTGAAGTATTGCCATTTCATGCGTGCCCGCTGTCGTTGCGAGGAGCTTGCCCCTTAGGGGCGAGCGACGCGGCAATCTCAAATCTCGGGCCAAAGGTAGGGTGGTGCTTGCCCCACCGTCTCAATACTGCTAATCCGCAATGCATACTATACTTATCGGCCCAAGTGGGAGTAAAGGATTGAAATAAGGTCAAAATCAAAGTACAAAGTGTGAAATTGGCGATCCGCTCCGCGGCCAATTCTGAAGAATATCCGCCTCCGGCGGATTCCACAATTTTGATATTTACATTTTGATTTTTGCATTCCCCTGAATACTATCTCGGCAGCCAGGGGATGACGATGTCATTGTTTGGCTTGGCGCCGCGGTGCCATCTTAGCGTCCACAGCTCGTACAATCCGACCTTCTGTGTCGAGCCGTCCATAAAGGACATGTTGATAGCCTGACTGTGGCGGTCTATGGCGAATCGGCACATACTGCTGCTCCAGGCCGCCGTCGGGTCGGTCTCCCACCAGTAGCGGAACTGAGGCGGCGCCGACTCGC
>LJTR01000135.1 GCA_001303465.1 Phycisphaerae bacterium SG8_4 | reverse complement strand
AGCCCTGTTCATTCTACAAAACGCAGCTTACTTCAGCACTTCGACTGAGGTGAACCCCAAGACCACTTGACATTCCCCACTTACTTGAACAGTGCCATGATGTACTCGATCACTTCAGCAAGAGTGATGGTGTAGTCGTCTCCACCCTCGATTAGATAACCGCCTTGCTTCATATGCTGGTTAAGGGATATAAGCCCATTGGCATCATCGGCGTTGATCATTTCAGCTCTGTGACACGCACCACATGCTCTTGAAGCAGGACCCGTGATATAAAGCGGCACCTCGCCTATGTTTCTGTCCCAGCCTTCGATCGAATCAGAGGCCGACAAAGCGCCGGGCAGCGACTTTGACTGATCCGGCACGTTATACGTGCCTGGATTGTGGCATGACTCACAGTTTGTAATTCCGTGTGTGGGATACGGGAATCCGATGTGGTGATCGTAGTGCAAGGCTTCCACTGGATCGGCGAAATTAACATCGCCAATATCAAATGCCTGGCCCGAGTGTATCGCATGAATGTAGGAGTCGAGCGACCTCGACTGCATTTCCAGATGAGAGCCGCGACTCTTTGTAATGTGACACATCCTGCAGGTGACGATACTACCGCCTCTATCCGGCGAGTGGTAGTTTGTCGCAAGTGCTTCATGGCAGTTGTGACATCCTTCAAGGTCCACGATGGGGCTGAAGTAGTCATCGTCGAAGTCATTGGTGCCGAGGTCAAAGGTTCTGGAGGGGGCATCTAGTGCAACTACACCATCAACATCTTCCAGCTCCGGCATAACAGCAATTTCCACTCTCTTTACAGAACCATCAGCGATCAGGTCAGCCCAAGTCGACATGTCTACGACGACTTCCCAAGCGCCGCCCGCCGCCGACACTGTCGTAGCACGTGGGTGCTCAGAACCTACCTCATATTCCAGGGCTCTCGAATCGTTGCGGTCGATTACGCCATCGCCATTATCGTCAACAAGTCTTTCGTGTGGACCCACGATGAAGTCCTTCGTGTCCCAGCCATACATTCCGACCATCACGGTGGGTATAATGTCCGCCACATCGATCCCTGCGAGGTCCGTGACCTCGGCCGCACTGAATTGGATGGTAATTTTGTTGTCGGCTACAGATGCAGCATCAATTGTGACCACAACAGCGTCAGAATACTTCAGACCTTCAGCGGCATAGATCATTGTGTCGTAGCCAGGGTGAATATCACTGAATGGTGCGGCTATACGCCCGCTTGAATGACAGTTACTACAGTTACCTTCGAGGCCATGAGGCACTATGGTCGCGAGTGCGAGTTCGGCAGTGCCGTGTTCTTCGGAGCCATTCACTGGGTGACAGCTCTTGCAGGTCTCCACTGTAAACTTATCATCCGCCAATATGACATCAAGTTTGCCTTCGTGGCAGGTTACGCAGTTTGCCATGGACTGAGGATACGGGAACTCCATAGCATGAGACATATGCACGTCATTCATGAGCGACGTCTTGTACGCGTACAGTTCTAGCTGCTCAGGCGTAAAAATAGATAAGTCTTCATCTGAATGTAGCCACTCAACAGCCTTTTCAGGATCATCAACCAGAAGCTGCCATTCGAGATGGCCGCCTTCACCGTTATCCAAGTGACAGACCTTACAGGTGTACATATCTGTTGTGGGATCTTGATCAACCTGTCCATAGATGTAACTATGCTTTAGGTAGGGCACCGTGTGGCATTTTTCGCAGCCATCGTTGTTGGCGGCAGAAACATAGTCAACACCACCTCCCAATTCAAGTACAGCTGCGAAAGGGTACTTGTTTTGATAGACGCGAGCAGGCAGTCTACCCACTGTTTCATCTCTACCATAGATCGCGATGAGGCCATCCACGCTATCTAAATCACTAGAATACGCAGCGTCCGAGTTTGTTATTGTACTCGTGGATACACCAGTGCCTGCATCATAGCTTAGAGTTCCTTTTAGGGTCTGCCTTCCGGCTGACTCGAAACTCGTACCTGTATATGGCACATAGTAAATTCCTATTGATTCTACATCGGCTGCACCAATTGGTTTACCATCCTTGGTCATTCGGAAAGTTACGATGTGTGTATCTGGAGCTACATATTCGTAAGTCAAATCGGTAACTTTAATCACACCGTCCTGATACAATTCGTCATAGGACGCCTGATGTGCGGCGCCAGCTCCTTCGTGACAGATTACACAAGACTCAGGTTGGACATCGGCACACGGCTCTTGAGCGAACACACTCGAAGTACCCACCAACAGGGCGCCAAGGGCGAACATTAGAGCTATTAATCTTGTTTTTGTTTGCATCGTATTCTCCTTTACATTGTTTTTCTTTACTGCAGATTTGTACACAAATCTCAGTGTGGGTAGGCTGTTACATGATGGAGATTCACCAACATGCTAAGCCGAATCCTATCGGCATTGTTTCGGGGTGGCCACCTCCTTTCCAATCCAATGTGGATGCCTCTTTCAGTACAATGGCGATCAACAAGCCTAAATCAGCGACGAAGCTCAGCGCGCAAAACCGGCTTCGTGTCACCGTTTCTCTTGTACCCTACCTTTATGTAATTGTCAAGGCCTATATGGCCTTGAACGGAATTCATAGCCACGCTGAAGTACTTGCCCGCCACCATTGCAAACGACATGCCACCATAATAAGACTATTTACCAGACAGAGATAATACGATGTAAGGTGTTGTAAGTCTTGACTTTACATGGTGCGACTCACCTGTCTTCCTGCGAAAGGGGCAGAATAAACTTGCGGTAATCCGCCGATGTGTTGGATTTCCGCTACCACGACGAAGAGGTTCCAAGGCACTCTATTTAAGAATGCCGCGTTGGCCCAAGGCAGATCGAAGCAGGGCGCCAGCCGAGTCGGTGGAGGCCGGCACCGGCCCTTTCTTACTATGGAGCCCAGGCCTAAATGCTGTATTTTTTCAGCTTGTCTCTGAAGGTCGATAGCCTCATGCCCAGGGCCCTGGCAGCAGCGCTCTTGTTACCATTGGCCTCTCTTAGTGCCTGCTGCAGCAGCTCTTGTTCAGTTTGACTGACTGCGATGTTAAATCGACCGCTGGCCACAGGGCCTTCTGTGGCCATTTCCAAGCAGAAAGGCTCTTTCGAGAGTGTGTGCCAGTTCACGCACGTTGCCCGGCCATTGATGAGACACCAGACATTGAACAGCCTCTTTGTCAAGACTGAACGGTTGACCCTGGGCGATGCGCTTTAACAGGTGATCTACGAGGGCAGGAACATCAGCAGGGCGAGTATGAAGAGGAGGAAGACTGATTCGCAAGACATTGAGTCGATAGTACAAATCACTTCGAAATCTGCCATTCTGCGTCTCGGTCAGAAGCTGCTTCTTGGTTGCTGCAATAATCCTGACATTGACGCGGACCGGCACAACAGCACCCACCCGCTCAATGACCTTTTCCTCAATAACTCTCAATAGCTTGGCCTGATGATCCAAAGGGATATCGTCAACATCGTCGAGATAGATGGTCCCGCCCTCGGCCAGATCGAATTTACCGTCCTTTTGATGATCTGCCCCGGTAAAAGAGCCTTTGGTGTGGCCAAACAGGGCGCTCTCCATGAGATGATCTGGAAAGGTGGCGCAGTCGACTTTGACAAAGGCAGCCGAGCGTCTGGGCGAGAGATCATGAATGGTCCTGGCAACCAGGTCCTTGCCAGTCCCGGTCTCACCGGTCAGAAGAACAGTGGCATCATTTCTCGCATAAAGCTGAAGCAGCCGTCTTACCTCGCACATGTCAGAGGAATTGCCGACAATGGTCTGTTCAAGCCTGGACAGATCACTGGCTTCCTCCATTTTCAAGACTTCCGGAGGTCTCTGCTTCTTATCTCTGATTCTCTCCAACAGCGGGATCAGCTCTTCATTGCGAAAAGGTTTGGTAATGAAATTGTACGCACCAAGTTTCATGGCTTCAACAGCCACAGGAATGCTGCCGTAGGCTGTCATCATGATCACTTCTGTCTGGGCTTCCTTGTTGCATTTGATGCGTTTCAGAAGCTCCATGCCGTCGATTTTTGACATGCGTAGGTCGGTGATTACGACATCAAACGATTCTCGAGTCAACATGTCAATCGCCTCTTGGCCGTGTGAAGCACTGGCCGTACCAAAACCTGCACTGACCAGATCGTCCACCAGCGAAACGCGTTTAATCTCCTCATCGTCAACAACCAGGATATTCATTTCTGTTCCTCTTTATCACGGAAATCATGCCCTGCAGCACTGAGAACGAGTCGAAATACGGTTCCCTGCCTGGGCACACTGCTGACTTCAATTTGGCCATCCATCTCCGAGACTAACATTCGACACAGAGCTAATCCCAGGCCGGTTCCTCCGGCATCCTTTCTGGTCGTGAAAAACGGCTCAAAAATCTTGTCTATGTGGCTGTCCGGAATGCCGCAGCCGGTATCAGCCACTTCAATCGCCACTCGCTTGAACTGGCTGAAGGTGTCCGCCTCCAGCACAAAGCTGCGCAAAGACAGCTTGCCGCCATCCGGCATGGCCGCCAGTGCGTTGGTGCAAAGATTGAACATGACTTCCTGCAGTATATGCTGGTCTCCCCGTATCTGAGGCACTTTGCCCAATTCAGTGGCTAACTCGATATTCTGTGAAATACTATCGCTCAGCAGTTGGACTATGGCCTCAATGGCCTCATTTACATCCGTATCTTGCTGCGTGAGCCCGTGAGGGCTGGCAAAGGCCTGGACGCTCTTTGTGGTTCGTTCAATTCTCTCCAGCGCCTCGGTCATGAGTTGAACATATTGAGTCAGACGGGCATCATCCTTCACGCCGCGACCAATAGTCCGCAGACAGTTTGCAATGCCGTCGAGAGGGTTGGAAATCTGATGTGCAATGCCGGCTACCAACTGACTGATGCCAAGCATCTTTTCCTTTTGCCTGATTACCCCCTGGACCCGAGTCAAATAGTTGTGCACAGAGGAGGTAAAATAGACCGTGATCCACAGCGTGGACGTCAGTGCAACGAAGAATCCTGCCAAATAGACCCAGTGGGGCCCATTTCCGAGCACGGTAGCGTGATAGGATCCAGGGTCCAGACTGTAGGCCGATTTCGGCGCATACTCCAGATATCCCAGCATCATCACCACGCCTGAAAGGCACGAGGCCAGCAAAGCCAGCATGTAGGGTGCCCATCCAATCAGGAGCGATGCCGCAATGGCAATGTGGAATACATAATAGAAAAAGAACGGATTGTATGGCACACCCGAGAAATATAACAGCAGGGACAGACTGATCTGATCCAGGAGCATCTGCACCAGAATATGCTTGTTCAAAGTCAGGCGGCCGCACGTTCTGTACCGCTCGTAGAGTACAAAAAGGGTATTGTAGAACAAGATAATACCGGTAAGGACGTAAAGCGGCCCCGGGCGTGTAACCACCCCAAGTACCGAAGATGTCAGCCAGACCACCCCCGTAACGCCAAAGCAGAAGACCCACCTCAGGTTGATAAGCCAACGCACTCTGTTCGATAAAATGGAGAAGCCCAAGTACACTAAAATGCCTCCACGTGTCTATGATTTCCTTTCAGGCAAACGCTGAAATTGTTCTATACGTCGGGCTTAAACCCTGGAGGCAGTGCTATGATTCTCACCGCATCGGCAAGCTCAGCCAAGTCCACCTCCTGATGATCCATGCCGCTCCATATTCCATGAATCAGTTGCCCAAGCGAATGGCGCATCCCGTGTGGTACGTTGCCGTTGGGGGGGCAGTTTCATGAGAGTCTCCAACTATCAACGCTTTTATCTGGTTCCCAAATACCCCAATATTGGCGTTTTGACAGAATATTCACTTTAGATGCTCAACAACCAGGCAACACAGTTTGCCACCACTATTTTCTCCAATATAAGAACAAAAAGCAAGGAAAACTTCTCAATAGTGAAGCGCCGAGAGAATTCACCAGACTCTCCGGCATTGCCTTCTTTGCCCAAGTCTGACTGCAGCGCTAGGCTAATGTTTGCCCGATGATGCGAACGGCCGAGCTCGTTTCGGCGGCCTTTCGCTATGCAGTCAGGATCTCCACGTCGGGATATTCCCAATCGCAGGCTCGAGGCAGCAGTAGCGTCAAAAGCGCTTGAATAAGCCAGGGCGCCGCGGCCAGAGGACATATTGCCCCCCTGGAAGCATCTCGCATCCCGGCAAACATGTCGCAATGCCGGTCAAAAAGACATTGACTTTATTTATCCTGGGCCCCCGAAATTGTCGAAATAGTAGTGATGAGAACACACAAATCTGTGGTACTCAAGGGCTTAGCATTCTTTGCAGTGATCTGGACGGCGTGCCTTTTCACGGGGTGCCGGTCCGTCGAGGTCGTGCAGCCTTTCTCAAAGCCGGTCTTTTTCCCGCCGCCCCCGGAGGTGCCGCGCCTGCAGTTTCTGACATCCTTCTCCGGGCCTGAGGATTTTGGTGCAAGGACAACCGGCGGCTTTGAGCGGTTTGTGCTCGGCGAGCCGGAAATGCTCGAGGGCATCGCCGCGCCTTACGGAATGGCTCTTTTCGAAGGCAGACTCTACGTCTGCGACGTGGGCAAGAAAATTGTCGCGGTCTTTGACCTGCCTAACCGCACGTTCGGCTATCTTACAAAGGACCGCCGATTAACCAACCCGGTCAACATCTTCATAGAGGACAATGGCTCCAAATACGTGGCCGACTCGACAGCGGGCCTCGTCTTTGTATTCGACCGCGAAGACAACATGGTCAACATGTTGGGAAAGCACTTGAAGATCAGTCCGGTAGATGTCGTAGTCCGCGACACGCTCTGCTACGTCACTGATGACACCAGTAACCAGGTCGTTGTCCTGGACAAAGTGACGGGCCAGGAGATCAAGCGCGTCGGTCTGAGACGATGGAGGGCAGGACCGGCCAAGCCCGAGGCCGAGTTGCCACCCGGAGAGTTTTCTCTTATCAGTGATCTGGCCCTTGATCAGCAGGGCAACATCTATGTCACCGACAAAGCCGCCGGACGGATAACACAATTTCACCCGTCCGGAATATTCGCCAGAACGATCGGGCGTCCAGGTGACAACATAGATGAGCTTGTCAGGCCGAAGGGCGTTGCCGTTGACAGAGAGAACAGAATATGGGTCGTGGATGCCGCCACGGAAGTTGCCAAGATATACGATGAGCGGGGGCAGTTGTTACTGTTTTTCGGCCTGCCCGGTAACGAGCCGGGAATGATGAATCTTCCGGCGACGATTGTCCTCGATTATGACAATGTGGCATTCTTTCAGAAGTACGCGGTTAAAGGGGCGAGTATAGAATTCCTGGTTTTGGTCTCGAATCAGTATGGATCAAACAAGATCAGCGTATATGGTTTTGGCACATTTCCCGTTCATGGCAGCGAGAAGGAATCACCTTCTGCATTGCTGGGCTCGCGCGGGCAGGATGGACGGCAGCGCAGCGAAAACCCGGAGAGATGATGAGGACCCGCCGGTGGAGGTGCGCCGAGCAGACCCAAAATGGTAAGTCTTCATAAATTGGCGTGTTCTTCGGCCTCTCTGAGAAGTCAGAGCAGTTGAAAACGGACAGGGTTTTTGGTATGATTGAGGTGTGAAGATTCAGGCGACGTCTGCAGTCTGCAGACGTTTTGCCATCCGAAGACGGTAGCACAACCGGGTGTGACATCGAGTAAGGAGAAGAGGTAATGAAGCCAAATTTGGTGAAATTACGCCTACTGTTGTTTCTGGTCAGTTCATTGGCGCCGACGGCAGTGATGGCACTGGGCCATACGTACTTGTTTGGCTGCGATGCATGTCACACGCCGCACAACGTAGAAACACTGCCGGGCGTACCTTTGTGGAATGGCAGCGAAACAACAGCAACATTTGTGATGTATTCCAGCGACACGTTCCAGGGCACAGCAGATGGCCAGCCCAGCGGCGATTCAAGGCTATGCCTTGGTTGTCATGATGGTTCTAATTCCAATTCCGGGTGGATGAGTCCGGAACACAGCTTTGGAACTGGCGAGTTGGCAAGCTCACACCCAATCTCGTTTGTTTACGATTCCGCCCTGGCCGCCAAGGATGGAGCCCTCAAAAACCCTTCAGAAGAGAGCATGCTGGGAGGAACAATCCTTGAAGATCTGCTCGATCCCGAGAGCAAGGTGCAGTGCGGCAGTTGTCATGATGTCCATTCATCCAGCGTCGGCGACAGCCTGTTACGGGGCTACGATTACGGCAGCGGGCACGGACCTGGACTGTGCCGCATATGCCACATTAAATGAACGCCTCTATTTGGATGTCTAGGCGAATACGGCTGGACAACAATAGACCACCCTGACAATCGCCCCCCGGCCGATAAAGCAGCGCTGCCAAAACTCTTCTGAGAGACGGTCTCTTGCCCTTGCCAGAGTGTATCCCAGAGCCGACAATCCGGTGATTTCCCTTGACGCCAACGTCGTTAATGTGGTATATATAAGGTCGCCGGATTTTTGTGAATTCTTACCCTATGATGGGCTGCTCATATTGAGTATTGGAAGAAAGAGGAGGTCGTGTCAACTTGTACGAAGTCTCTCCGGCCGGATCTCCGCAAGTTTGAGAACCACTTCGCTGCAGTATGTATGACGGTACTATGAAAAGCTGGTACTTCAGTGTGTTGCTGAGGCACAATTATTGGTTTTTGCTTCATTCTAAGAAGGAGGACTCGCTATGACTTGGAAATTGACTTACGTATCAGCGGCACTGGCACTGGTTTTGGCCGGCGCTGCTGGTGCCGCAGATCTCGTCGGCTTCTGGAAGTTCGACGGTGACACCCTGGACTCTTCTGGTCTGGGCAACGAGGCGACACTCGCCGGCGACCCGGACTTCGTCGACGGCTGGCTCGGCCAGGCTGTGTTCCTTGACGGAGACGACTACGTGACCATGGATGGCGTCGCCGACGATGTTACGACCAACGACTTGACGATGAGCGCGTGGGTCAAGACAACCGACCACGGCGACTGGTTTTCCGTCAACAGTGGCACAGGGGGTAACGTGGCGCTGTTTGCCACGGACAACCAGCGAGCTGCAATGTACGACGGCAGCTACCAGGCTCACTCGACCACCATTGTGACCGATGGGCAGTGGCATATGCTAACGTATGTTCGGCGAGGCAGCACCGGCTATGTCTACGTCGATGGTGTGCTGGAAAACAGCCACGCCCCCGGATTCAACCTCAGTCCGGATGACCGCTGGTCCTTGGGCCAGGAATGGGATACTGATACCCCTAGTGACTTTCTGGTCGGCACTATCGACGAGGCCCGGGTCTACAATGGTGGCATGACCGATATAGAGGTAGCCGAACTGTTCTTCGCATCGACCTCATCTATGGCAGCATGGAGGCCAGAGCCTGCGGACGCTCAGGAAGATGTTATGACAGACCAGCAGCTCGCCTGGGCTCCCGGACTGGATGCAGTATCTCACGATGTCTACCTTGGAACCAATAAGGCCGATGTGACAGCCGGCACCAGCGGTACGTCAAAAGGAAACCAGGCGGAACTTAGCTTCGACCCGGGGTCACTTTTTCCGACGACGACCTATTATTGGCGCATTGACGAGAAGGCATCTGACGGGACGAACACACCCGGAGAGGTCTGGAGTTTCACCACGGCTGAATTTGCAGTCGTCGATGGTTTCGAGGACTACAACGACTTTCCACCCGACGAAATATACAGTGCGTGGGTGGACGGATTCCAGAACCCGGAGAACGGCTCCCAGGTAGGTTATCTAACGGTCCCTTCCGTTGAGACTGAGATTGTCCACGGCGGCAACCAGTCGATGCCGTTCTTCTACGACAACAGCACAGCATCCTTTTCCGAAGCCGTGCGTACTTTCGCCAGTCCGCGGGACTTCCTTCTCAACGGACTGACTGGTATGACTCTCTGGCTCCAAGGTCAGCCGGCCGCTGTCGGGAGTCTGAATTTCGACGCAGCAAGTCAGGTCTATACCCTGACGGGTGCCGGAGCCGACATTGGCGGGGTCTCTGATGAATTCCATTATGCGTTCAAGCAATTGACCGGCGGCGGCTCGATCACAGTCAAGCTCGAGAGTCTGACCGATACTCACCCCTGGGCCAGGGCCGGCGTGATGATCCGCGAGACGCTGGATCCGGACGCGCCCCATGCGATGGTTG
>LJTR01000253.1 GCA_001303465.1 Phycisphaerae bacterium SG8_4 | reverse complement strand
GCGGTGAACCTCGCCGACGGCATGGACGGGCTGGCGTCGGGGTGCGTGGCGATCGTCGCTCTCGTATTGACCCTGCTTTGCTACGTCGCCTCCGAGACGATGGGCCGTGCGACTCCCATCACATGGTCGAGTTATCTGCTGCTGCCGCACATACCACAGGCCGGAGAGTTGGCCATTTACTTTGGGGCCATATTCGGAGCCGTTCTCGGGTTTCTTTGGTACAACTGTCATCCCGCCCAGACCTTCATGGGTGACGTCGGCTCACTGCCGCTCGGCGTGGCGATGGGTTACGGCGCCCTGGTGACACGAAACGAAGTTCTGCTTCTCATCATCGGCGGCGTCTTTGTCATGGAGCTGCTCAGCGTAGTGCTTCAAGTGGGCTATTTCAAATACACCGGCGGAAAGAGGCTCTTTAGATGCGCGCCCATCCACCACCATTTCCACCTGATTGGCTGGAGCGAGCCTCAGGTGGTGGTGCGGTTCTGGCTCCTGGCCGCCGCCTTCGCCGCCATCGCCCTGGCAACACTGAAAATCCGATGAACCCGCATCTCGCATCTCGTTAGTAATCGATCATCGCTCAAGGAGGTCTGAGATACGAATACCGAACGACGAGCCATCATTCGTATCGATTCTCTTCGATGTGGATCCGGACGTTTTCTCTGTAGGGCTCCGCTGAATCGATGCTCCGGTCCAGTCTTCTCTGGGCCAGGAATATCTTGAGGGCCGTGACTCCGCAACCGACGCCGGCGAAGACGAACACCGCCGCGGCGAGCAGTGCAAACAAGTCCCGCAGAACGAAAACGAGAAATCCGAATCCGATCAGCAATAGCCCTACGACAGAAAGCCCCGCTGCGAAGTTTCTGGAGGCCTGAGAAATTGCGTTTGTGTAAAAGCGAAAACTCATATCTTTTTTCAAATCCTAAGCGCTAAATCCTAAATTCTAAACAATATCGAAATTCAAAATACTAGTGCCCAAACAGACCGTGCGGCCAGTTGTTTTGAGCTTTGACAATTGAGATTTTGAATTTGCTTAGGATTTAGATATTGGAATTTAGAATTTGCACAAAGTTTAGTGCTTTCTCCATTACAGGGCCGCCCGTCAACAAAGAAAAAGCGGGTCCCGAATGGAACCCGCTCCTTGCATAGTCGTCTAGTACATTCCGCCGCCAGGAGGTGAGGGCGGAGCTTCCTTCTTTTCAGGAATCTCGCTGACGACCGCGTCGGTGGTCAGCAGCAGCGAGGCAATCGAAGCGCCGTTCTGCAATGCGACTCTCTCGACCTTGGTCGGCACAATCACGCCGGCCTTGATCATATCGCCGTATTGCTTGCGCAGAGCATCGTAGCCGAAGTTCTTCTCTTTGCTTTCCATGACCTTCTGAGCCACAATTGAGCCGTCAAGCCCGGCGTTCTCAGCGATCTGCTTGATTGGCGCCACCAGCGCTCTTCGGACAATGTCAACGCCGATTTTTTCGTCCCTGGTCGCCTTGACCTTATCCAGAGCAGGCAATACCTTGAGCATTGAGACACCGCCGCCGGGGAGAATCCCCTCTTCGACGGCCGCCCGGCAGGCGTGTAGTGCGTCTTCCACGCGGGCCTTCTTTTCCTTCATCTCGGCCTCGGTTGCAGCTCCGACGTTTATCAGTGCCACGCCACCGGCCAGCTTGGCCAGTCTTTCCTGGAGCTTTTCAATGTCATAGTCGCTGGTCGAGGCGTCGATCTCGTTCTTGATCTGCTCGATCCTGCCGGTGATGGCTTCGGTGCTGCCACCACCCTCGACGATTGTCGTGGTGTCTTTCTCGACTGTCACGCGTTTAGCTCGCCCAAGCTGGGTCAGCTCGATGTTCTCAAGCTGAAGGCCAAGGTCCTCGAAGATTGCATCGCCGCCGGTCAGGGTCGCGATATCACTGAGCAGAGCCTTTCGTCTGTCGCCGAACCCGGGGGCCTTGACGGCCGCCACTTGCAGAATACCGCGCAGCTTGTTGACCACCAGTGTCGCAAGGGCCTCGCCCTCGACATCTTCGGCGATAATCAGTAGCGGCTTGCCCTGTTTGGCGACCTTCTCGAGCAACGGAACGAGGGATTTCACCGAGCTGATCTTCTTCTCGTGCACGAGAATGTAGGGCTTTTCCAGAACTGCCGACATGTTTTCCAGGTTGTTTACGAAGTGCGGACTGAGATATCCTTTGTCGAACTGCATGCCCTCAACCAGCTCGACGGCCGTTTCCAGGGACTGACCTTCCTCGACGGTTATGACGCCGTCTTTGCCGACCTGTTCCATCGCCTCGGCCAGCTTCTTGCCGATCTCGACATCCTGGTTGGCCGAGCAGGTTGCCACCTGTTCGATTTGTTTGGTTGACGCAACCGGAATGCTCATATTGTGCAGCTCTTCGACGATCCGCTCAACAGCCAGCTCAATGCCGCGTTTTACCTGCATCGGATTGGCGCCGGCGGTAATATTCTTGAGACCCTCGTCAAAGATGCTCTCAGCCAGAATCGTTGCGGTCGTCGTTCCGTCGCCGGCAACGTCCGAGGTCTTGGATGCGACCTCTTTGACCATCTGAGCGCCCATATTCTCGTAAGTATCTTCCAGTTCGATCTCCTTGGCGACCGTTACGCCGTCCTTTGTCACGACGGGCGAGCCAAAGGACTTCTCCAAAACTACATTTCTGCCGCACGGCCCAAGCGTGATCTTCACTGCCTTGGCGAGCTGCTTGACGCCCTTCTGGACAGCGGCGCGTGCGTCGGTACCAAAAGCTATTTTTTTAGCTGCCATATCTGTTTCTCTCCTAATCTGTGACTTGTCGCTTTTGAAGTCTTACTTTTCAATCACTGCCATGATATCCGACTCACTCATAATCAGATACTCTTTGCCGTCGATCTTCACCTCTGTCCCGGCGTAGCTGGTGAAAAGCACGTTGTCACCCTTTTTCACCTGCAACTTTCTTACCGTTCCATCATCGAGCACTTTGCCCTCGCCAACGCTGACGATTTTGCCCCTTTGCGGTTTTTCTTTGGCGCTGTCCGGCAGGACAATCCCGCCTGCTGTCTTGTTTTCTGCCTCGAGACGCTGGACGAGCACTTTATCTGCCAATGGTCTGATCTTCATCTTGTTCTTGCTCCTTTCAAAAGCCCTTCTTTAACTGATTGGTTGCTAATTTCAATTTGCACGCCAAAAGACGTTGCATCCACGATTTAAGATTTCGATCTTCGAGATCCGCTGTCTCTTATTACTGCCGGTCCGCCGGCGCCGAGTCGAATATGCTGCTGCCATATTTTTTTACAAATAACCTGTTCAACAGTCCCAGCAGAATGCTCATATCGACCGGCTTATCAATCACGCTGAAGACATCGAGTCGCAGCGCCTTGCCGAGGAGTTCTCTGCCTGAAGTGCTCGAAAGCAATATGCACGGCAGTAGCGGATAGTCCATTCTGATGATCTTGATGGTAGCCAGCCCGTTCGACTGTTCCGAGTCCATATCAACGATGGTTGTGTGAATCCGGCGGTTGCGGATGACATTTACGAACTCTGTGGCGTTCTCGGCGACAAGCAGATTCACCCCTCTTGGCTTGAAGATATGTCGCAACGCCTCCGGCCAGGCCCAGTGGGCCCCACTGGCCAGGACATTGACTTCCTCGAGTTTTGATAAGTTCGATACCATGTCCAAACATTCCTTTCCCAGTTGGTAACGCAAATGCTGTGCCAAACGCTCTTTACACCCGCGTGATCTACATAAACACCTATCAATACATCACTTGCACTTCCAGGGCAAATCCGTCCGGTCTGCCAAAATCTCAGGCAGAACATCCCCCGCTCTGCCAACCTGACAGACTTCGATTGGGCAACTCGGCGACGACTGCCACCGCCTGGATCATCGATAGCAGAGATGGAAAAGGTGTACCCAGTCGGATATTTGCATGATTTCGAACTTGCAGTGTAGCACTACCGAGGTGGGCAGGCTTCCGCCGGTTCGAGGTGGCATTCGAGCCAGTTGGTGGCCATCAGGGCGAAATCTGCAAAGTCCACTTTGCAGTCACCGTTGACGTCGCCGGGTACGCGGGTGCGACAGTACGCGACCTCTGGGCCATCGAGGACAGCGGCGTAGATTTGCCAGTTGCCGTCGCGGTTGTCCTGCCAGACAACTGTTTTGCCGCTTATGGCCGGATTGGTCTGGTCGGCCCTGTCGTCGGTTATTCTAAACTGGCGGCCGGTCGTGAGGTTGTAGCCGAATATATCCCAGTTACCGGCCCGATCGTCCTGCCAGACGATCAGATGACCGTCGATGGCGGGCTTTACCTGTGAGGATTCACCGGTGGCGATTGCAAACTCGGCAGGCTCGTTGGGATCGGAAAAGCCCGCCTTGAGCGAAGTCGAAAGGTCGGCGGCGTAGATATCCCAATCTCCCGAGAAGTTGTCCTGCCAGATGATAACGTCGCCGGATACGGCAGGGTCTGTTTGCTCATACTCGATAAGCGAGACACCGAAATCCGCGGGCCTGTTTCTCTGCCAGATATCGGCCGCAAGGATGTCGGAGTCTCCGAAATACATATCCTGCCAGACGACTGTATTTCTGTATATAGCCGGGTTCTGCTGGTCGAATTCGAAATTTGCGATTGGAAACTCAATCGGGTTGCCCAGATCGGTGATGTCGGCGGCGTAAATGTCGGCGTCACCGGCCGGACCGTCCTTCCATGCCACCGTGTTGCCGGCAATCGCCGGGCTTTGCTCATCGTTGGCTTCGATCCCGCTGACCGGGAATATGAAGGCTTCGTTCGCATCGCTGATATCGGCGCCTGTGATGTCCCAATCTCCCCCGCCGTCGGCGACGATAAAGTCCTGCCAGACCACGATGTTTTCATATATGGCAGGATTCATCTGGTCACTGCCCTCGCCCAGAACCAGCAGAAGCGCATCGTCCGGCTCATTGAGATCGGCGACGTAGATATCGTAGTCACCGAACTCGGCGACGAACTGCTGCCATACGACAATGTCACCAAATATCGCCGGCATCTCCTGATCGTCGGTCGAGGGCCAGACTGCGAATTGCTGCCATGGTTCGACCGCCCGGCAAAGACAAGGGCTCAGCGTAACCAGAAGCGCCAATAAGGCCGTGAGAGATTTCATCGCTAGCACCTTCGGTCAGCGTACAGCGTTTAGCGGACAGCGTAAGACGGCACTGGGGCCACTATCCTCTGCACGTTGCACGCTATAAGCAAGTATCTCAACCCTTCGAGAAATGACGGATGCCGGCAGTCGCGCCGGCGGCACACAAGGTCGCCAGAAGCGTACCTTCTTTCAGTCTTATCGAGTCGCCCTTGATCGTCGCGTTGCTCTGCGGCGTTCCCGGCACCGGGGCCGGCGTCAGTGGCTGGGGCGGCGTCGGAACCGAACCTGGCTTGGGGGCGGCGCCTTCGCCCTCGGCGTTGGAGGTCTTGATCTTCTCGAGAAGCCTCAGCAATACCGCGGCGGAGTCGGCGTTACCCAGATCCTTGCTGGCGAACATCAAAGGTGCAAGGGCTTGGTCGACCTGGCCTATGCCGAGCAGTTGATAGCCCAACAACAACTGCAGATCCGCGTCGGAACTGAACATCTCGGCCTTTTCGGCCAAGTCGTCGATCTGCGCCAGAAGCCGCTCTTCTTCCGGATACAACCCGCGCGGGTAGAAGACACCTTCCTTGTCGGGCGAAACCTTCGCTAGGGCGGCCCTGAGCACTTCGACTGCCTTGGAGTATTGCCTGTCCGCCATGAGGGCCTGGCTGTATGCGAACGGCAGCACCATATCATCCGGCGCCAGCTCCATCGCCCGGGCGAATTTCTCGACTGCCAGATCGTATTTGCCGGCTTCGAAACCCTTGACGGCCTCTTCGAAGTAGGCGTCAACCAGGGTCGCCTGATCCGGTTCGGCCGGTTGCTGGCCCAACTGCTCGAAGACTGCCGATTCTGTTACCGGGGCCGAGCTGTACGAATCGTTGTTGTAGTAGTTGTACGTGTAGTAACTGTACGAGCCGGTATACACCTCGCGGGCGAGAGGATAGTAGCCGTACCAGTTATATGGGTGATAGCCGTACCAGTAATACCTTCTGTACCTGTAGCTCAACGGCCAGTAGCCGCCCAGACTGACAAAGACGTACTTGCGGTGGTAGTAAGGATAAAAGTGCCGGTACGAGTAGCGCGGCCCGTGATGGTAACCGACAACACAGCTGTATCTGGGCCAGACTGCCCTGTGGTGCAATCGATCGTAGCGATCTCTGAAGGCATGTTCGTAGTGATACGTGTGCGCGATCCGGTGGGGCTGGTCGTGATACACCACTCGCGAGGGCCTTGCCGCCGTGTAACGGTGGAGGGGCGTTGCGCCCGATCGGTGCGCGGCAGTGGCGCCGGGTGCAGTGTGAATCACCGTTGTATGCTGTCGCGGGGTGACTTTCTTTCTCGATACCCTCGTACTTGGGGTCCTCATGACGCCGCTTTGGTGTTCTCGGAGGCCCGTCGTCGAGCCCCTGAGGGCTGCCCCTCGCTCACGCATAGGGCTCGGTGCTGTGGTTTGTCGGCTGGTAGCGTCTGCCCCCGAGGCGGCGGTTCTCTTGCTCTCGAGGATCGACCTGCCGATACGCAGATTCGTTCTGCTGTCAGTGGATCTTGTCGGTGCCGAAACAGACGGCGTTCTCTTGCCGATCAGGCCGCCTATGCGCGAGGTCCTGGCCGACGATGTGCCGACGCTCGAAGTCCTGCCTGAGCTTGCAGCCGGCTGCCTTAGGCCAGTGGGAGTTGAGGGCCTTCTCGCGCCGATTGTGCTTGTCCGCGTCGAGCGGGAAATCCTGCTTGAGCTTGAGCGACTACTCGAGCTTGCAGCCGGCTGCTTCGCTGCAGTTGAGACGGACGGCCTGTCGATTCTGATCGAGTTGCTTGTGTACGTACTCGAGCCCGAGGGCGAGCGGTCGATTCTTATCGACCGGTTGGCGGACGAGGAGGCCGATGGAGTCCTCGTGCTTATGGAGCTGCCGACACGTGCTCTGCTGGCGGGGCCTATCCGGATGCTCGAGCTTCTGCTGACCGAGGTCGAGCCCGTTGAG
>LJTR01000252.1 GCA_001303465.1 Phycisphaerae bacterium SG8_4 | reverse complement strand
AAGACCGATATGTTTCATGCGCTCGTAGCGCTGCTCGCGCAGCTCGTCCCAGCCGCTAAGGTATTTTTCGTAGTACCTGTCCGCACTGGCCGCCGGAGCCTGCACAGGAAAGTGCGGCGAGGAATGCCCGAGGAAAAGGAACCACGGCTTTTCTGCCTTCTGACCTTGCTTGATGAACTCGAGTGCGTACTCGTTGAACACATCGGTGGCATAGAAGTCACCCTGTCTTGGTTCGATTTCCTTTTTGCGGCCCTCAGGCAGACGCCGATAGAAATCCGCGTCCCACTGGTCGTGCGAGTGGGCCAGCATATAGCCATAGAATTCGTCGAAGCCGCGCCGGGTCGGGCCGGTTTTCTCGTGCAGGTGCCATTTGCCGACGTAGTAACAGCCATAGCCGGCAGGCTTGAGCACCTCGGCTAGGGTGACACATCGGTCGTTCAGACGGCCCAGATAGGCGGGGCCTCTCTTCTTGTCGGGATTTCGCGTGGTGAAGCTGGCGATACCAGCCTGAGGTGGATAGAGTCCGGTCATCAGCGACGCCCGGCTCGGACAGCAGCGGGCGGAGTTGTAGAACGACTCGAAGCGGACGCCCCCTTTCGCAAGGCTGTCAATGTTCGGCGTCTCGATTTCGCCGCCGTAGCAGCCGAGATCGGAATAACCGAGATCGTCGAAGAGAATCACAAGAATGTTAGGCTTCTCGGCATGCGCCGAGACGGCAAAAAGGCCAAGCACAAAGAGAGCGGATAGCGTATAGCGGACAGCGGATAGAGAAACAGAGCAATACGCCGTTCGCCGTACGCTATACGCTGTACGCTCTACGCTATATGCTGTCCGAGATTTCATCCTCATGCCTTTCTTCAAGAGATACTGTTTCATCATTGGCGTATAGCGGATGGCGGATGGAGAAGGACCACTATACGCTATACGCTTTTCTTATTATACTGACATTCCCAACTGCGACAAGCAATAGCACCAAAGCCCTGTATCCGGAGACCAACGGAAGATGCCTGGCACAGGGATTTGGTGCAAACGGCTTCGACCTGATAACCTCATTAGCTTGCAAGGTCGATCCTTACAGCGTCATTGCATCTTTAGCATGAAACAGATGTCAAATACCCGCCGCAGCCGTGGGTCGTGGGCGAGCCCCTGAGCCAGCGAATGCCACCCTATAACTGAACTAATTGCCGCTGAAACCCATCTGCAAGGAGGCACCCTTTTTCCTTTGTCTCGGCTCATCACATGATATATGATGCGATTGCTCGATTGAACCGCGTTTTTGGTCTGCGCGAGAAGCAATATCCCGAGGCCGGTTTGTGAAAGGAAGACGAAGATAGGAGGACTCGAGAATACATTGAGAAGGATAGTCTGGTACGGCCTCGCGGGCGTCGCCATTTTATTGGGGCTCTACTTGAGCAGTCGGCACAGCTATCTGTTGTTTCACAGCCTGGTCGAGACGTTCAGCGTCATCGTTGCCGTTGGCATCTTCATCGTAGCATGGCACACGAGAAAGCTGGCACACAGTTCCTATCGGCTACTGCTGGGCTATGCCTATCTGTCCGTCGCTGTGATTGAGTTCGCCCACATGGTCTCGTACAAGGGGATGGGCGTGTTCGGCGCTGCCACGGCAAATCTGCCGACACAACTCTGGATCCAGGCCCGGTACGTCGAGGCATTGTCCCTTCTACTCGCCCCGCTGCTCGTTCGCAGAAGAATCCGGGTTTCGATCCCGCTCCTGGGCTATGCGTGCGCGACATTGTGTCTGCTCGGGATAACATTCGCAACAGACCTGTTCCCTGTCTGCTACGTGGAAGGAGAGGGTCTCACGCCGTTCAAAAAGGGCAGTGAGTATATTATATGTGTGATCCTGCTGTTTGCAGCAGCCCTGCACTATCTCAGGCGCAGAGACCTTGGTACCGGCTTCTTCAGACTTATGCTCGGTTCGATCGTACTGAACGTTATGGCCGAACTTGCGTTCACTCGCTACTTCAGCGTGTATGGGCCGGCAAATCTCGTGGGCCATCTTCTCAAAGTGGCATCGTTTGTCCTGATCTACAGGGCCGTTGTTGTAACCGGCCTGATCAGGCCGCAGGAGGCGCTGAGTGAAAGCGAAGCGAACCTCAGAGCGTTCATTGATGGGACCGAAGATGCTATCTGTATACGCGACCTCGAACGGCGATTGATCCTGTGGAACAAGGCGTTTGCCGACAGCATTAAGGCAAATTGTGGCATCGATGTGTGCGCTGGCATGCGCGTCGAGGACTATGTGGCCGAAGAGATCCTGGCCAAATTCAAACCGCAGCGAGACAGGCTATACCGCACGTATAAAGGCAAATCGCAGCAGGCTGAGTTCGAGTTTCCATGCCCGGATGGCAAGAAACGTCACTTTCACACTGTATGGTCCCCGGTCCGCAAGGAAGACGAAGTAGTGGCAGTGGCGGAAGTCACCCGTGACATCACGGAAAAGAAGGTGGCTGAACATGCGCTTGAGAAGAGCCGTGAGGAATCGCGAGCGCTCGCCGGCCGTCTGCTTTCGGCGCATGAAGAGGAACGCCGGCTGCTGGCAAGAGAATTGCATGACGATCTTACCCAGAGGCTCGCCGTCGTCGCAATCGAGCTGGGCACGCTTGAAGAGCGGTTGAAATCCGAAGAGAAGCCGGTTTCTATTAGACTCGGAGAAATAAGAGAGAAGATAGTGAGACTCTCCGGGGAAGTCCACAGCATATCGCGGCAGATTCATCCGGCAATACTGGAAGATCTGGGATTAGTCGATGCCATGAAAGCCGAAATTGCCCTTTACTCTAAGCGTGAGGGGATCGCTGTAGAGTTTGAGCACGTGAAAATGCCGGCTTCAATACCCAGGAACGCGGCCCTCGTTGCGTACAGAGTTTTGCAGGAGGGCTTGAGGAATATTGCCAAACATGCTAAAGTAAAGCAGGCCGAGGTCTTGCTACGTGATACTGGTGACGCGATCGAACTTTGCATAAAAGATTCCGGCGCCGGTTTTGTTCCGGATAAGGTTCACAGCAAGGTGGGTCTGGCCAGCATGAAAGAACGGGCACGACTGGTCAACGGCGAACTATCAGTCAGTTCAGTGCCAGGTCAGGGGACAGTTGTCAATCTGAAATTGCCCTTGTGAGGGACAAATGTATGAGCCGAGCAAGAGTCTTGCTGGCGGATGACCACAAGATCATAACTGAGGGCCTGCGAGTTCTCTTGGAACCTGAGTTCGAACTGGTCGGCACAGTGGAAGACGGGCGTGAACTCCTGGCCAGGGCAGGAGAGTTGTCACCCGACGTAATCGTCGTAGACATCTCGATGCCGTCTCTCAATGGAATCGATGCAGTCCGGCAACTCAAAGAAGCCGGCTCTGAGGCGAAGGTCGTCTTTCTGACCATGCACGATGACGTGATGTACGCAAACAGGGCGTTTGAGGCGGGTGCTTCGGGCTTTGTGCTCAAGCATTCGGTGCCCTCGGAATTGGTCACTGCTATTGGCGAGGTGTTGGAAGGTAAAACATACATTTCAGCTTCGATTGCCGGCGATTTGATGGAGTTTTACAGGAGCGGCAAACACAAGAAGCAAAGCCCTCTGAGTGAGTTGAGCTCCAGGCAGCGGGAGGTTCTGCAACTGCTGGCCGAGGGCAAATCAGCCAAGGAAGTCGGCAAGATTCTGCATATTTCGGTCAGGACCGTCGAGTTCCACAAGTACGGGATTATGAAGGAGCTGGGCATCGAAACCAGTGCCGAGCTGACCCAGTTCGCCATCAGACACGGCATCATATCGGTATGACCCCATAGCACGCCCAATGCCCGATGCCGCAGCCTTCAGATAGGCTCTGTCTGAAAACTCCGTCGTCGGCCCGAGAGCGAGCGGCTTTTCGCCTGGCAAAGCCTGTCCCGAGCGACGCCGAGGGAACCGAAGCAGGCGATATCGGCTTCATCGTCGATGGAGCCGGATGCGGCCAGGCGGAGAATAAGCCGCTCGAAGCCAGATCGAGTTTTCAGACAGAGCCTAGTAAAATTACTGGTCAATTTGGGCAACAATAGAGCGATCACAGGCGCCGTATATCCCTGATTCTGTGAGGAGAGTGTGTTCTGAGGCTCCTGTAGGCCATTTCTTTGGTCTACTCTCCAGATTAAGCTTCGCCATTACTCCGCAATCATCCATCCAAAAACAGGAAATTTTGCGAGTAGCACAAGACGTCTACGGCGAGTACCTTACGCGTAGAGAAGGACAGAGAAAGGCAGAAAATTATGATGCCTGGCTCTGATTATTGAGAAAGTGCCGTTCGTATCAGAGGAGTGTATCAGTGATTATGTCACGTGAGATGATGCGAAGTTGTCAATCTCCTGTGATGAGTTTATTGCAGAGTCACCGTCAGATATGCAAGGAAGGGTCGTCATGCGGCATAAGTGTGTGATCTTGGCCGACAGCCACCAGAATATGCTCGAGGGTATCAGGGGACTACTGACCACAACGTTTGAGACGGTCATCATGGTGGCCGACAAGAATTCCCTGTTTAAGGCCGCTGAGGATCTCGATCCAGATCTGGCCGTAGTGGATTTGTCGCTGCCGGTCGCCGGCGAAGTCAACGTTGCCCGTGAACTTAAGAACCGTCACCCGGAGCTGAGACTGATCGTATTGAGCGTTCATGATGAACCGGTCGCTGTTGAAGAGGTCATGGCTGCAGGAGCATCGGCCTTCGTTCTCAAGCGGTCAGCTGCCACCGACTTGATGCAGGCGGTGGACGAAGTGTCTAATGGAAATTTGTACGTGTCTCCCAAGATACAGGCATAGGGAAGGAAGAGTTCAGGACTAGGTCTATCTCGAACCATGTAGTCAAATTGATGGAAAGTGACAATCCCGGATGGGAAACGTCAAACTGAATTTTGAAACATTTTTTAGGAGCGTAGTTATGAACCGCAAAGTGACAAATAGTATGAAGCTGATCGTGTTGGTGGCAATCCTAATTGGAGCCTCGACTCAGGCCCAAGAGAGGACTTCCCACGTAGAGGGCTGGGAGTTCGCAGTTGCGCCCTATCTCTGGATGGCAGGAATGGACGGAGACGTCACTGTCAAAGGAACAAAGGCAGCAGTTGATGCGGACTTTGGCGACATCCTGGACAATCTTGATACCGGCGCACAGGGCTACTTCGAGGCCAGAAACGGCAAATGGGGGGTGTACGGTGATTTCATGTACATAAAAGTGGCCAACGACGCCAAGGTCGGCGCGGTTTCTATTGATGTCGAGTCGAGCACGACTATGGCCGAGGGCGGTGTGCTATGCCGCATCTTCGAAGGCTATGGCGCCCAGGGCAGTGCGGTTGGAACAGACATATTCATTGGAGGCCGCTACATGAACCTGGACGCTGAGTTGGACTTCGCCGCCGCTCCGGACGTGAGTTCAGACAGGAATTGGTGGGATCCGATTATTGGGATCGCTTATAGTCACGATTTCTCTGAAGACTGGTTGTTAAAGGCCACGGCGGATATTGGCGGTTTCGGGATCGGCTCTGATTTGACCTGGGGTCTGCGCCTTTTGGGCGGCTACCGGCTGGGAAAGCACGCCAATCTCTGGTTTGGATACCGCTACCTGGACATCGACTACGACGAGGGCAATGGCGCGAACAAGTTTGAATATGACGTGGAAATGCATGGTCCCATCCTGGGTGCCTCTTTCCACTTCTAAAGGTTTCTATAGTGCTCGCGATTGAGATTTCGGGTTATCGCGCGGGTAAGTAGCTTTACAATAACAGTTCATGATCTTACTCGCGGCAACATACTACCCTGAAGGGTATAATTTCGATTGGCAGTTGAAGGTTCAGCGCCTATGATAAGAAAGCTCTGGTAGCATCGGAGCTTTCATAGTAGTGGGAAAAGAAAGACGCAGCGACGTAGCTAGCGTCATTGAGGCAGTTACTGGACGTGCTTTTATCAAGGAGAAAGCGAATGAAGACGAAACTACTGCTTATGTCGTTACTGCTGGTGACTATCGCCATGGCTTCCGAGGCGTTGGCACAGAGGAAGCCCAACATCCTCGTGATCTGGGGCGACGACGTCGGGTACTGGAACATCAGTCACAACAACCACGGCATGATGGGCTACAAGACGCCGAATATTGACCGGCTCGGCCGCGAAGGCCTGGCCTTCACGGACTACTATGGCCAGCAAAGCTGTACAGCGGGGCGCGCCGCCTTCATCAGTGGCTCCGTACCCGTTCGCTGCGGCATGACCAAGGTGGGCTTGCCTGGTGCCAAAGAGGGCTGGCAGATGACCGACGTGACCATGGCGACGGTGCTGAAGGGGCAGGGCTATGCCACCGGTCAGTTCGGCAAGAACCATCAAGGCGACCGAAATGAACACCTGCCGACCATGCACGGTTTTGACGAGTTCCTCGGTAATCTCTACCATCTGAACGCCGAGGAAGAACCGGAAAACGAGGATTATCCTCGCGATTTGAAGCTGCCGAATGGCATGACTTTCTTACAGGCGTTTGGGCCACGCGGCGTCCTCAAGTGCGCGGCGACCGACGTGGACGATCCCACGGTGGATCCACGCTTCGGACGAGTGGGCAAGCAGACCATCGAAGATACCGGACCGCTCACCAAGAAGCGCATGGAGACGGTGGACGACGAGACTGTCGCGGCCGCGAAGGACTTTATCACCCGTCAGGTCAAAGCTGGAAAGCCTTTCTTCTGCTGGTGGAACGGTACTCGTATGCACTTCCGCACCCATGTGAAGGAGGACCGCCGCCATACGGGCAATGACGAATACACTGACGGCATGATCGAGCACGACGGCCATGTGGGCGAATTACTCAAGCTGCTTGATGATCTCGGCATCGCGGATAATACCATTGTCCACTATTCCACAGACAACGGCCCGCACTACAACACATGGCCGGACGCGGGCACCATGCCGTTCCGTGGTGAGAAGAACTCCAACTGGGAGGGTGCGTTCCGCGTGCCCTGCTTCGTTCGCTGGCCCGGGCATTTTCCGGCGGGCGTCACGCTTAACGGCATCGTTTCGCACGAAGACTGGCTGCCGACTTTCGCCGCCGCTGCTGGAAATCCGAACAT
>LJTR01000251.1 GCA_001303465.1 Phycisphaerae bacterium SG8_4 | reverse complement strand
TCGACTTCATAGGAAAGCCGCCATTACCAGGAGCCGGCACGGTAAGTATAGTGCGCTCACCACGGATAGCAAGGAAACATTTGAGAGGATCTTTCGAGTCAAAAACGCTCCGACAGTAATGGGAGCATTATGTATCTGTCGGAGCATATCCGGGGGTATTCAGTGTGGGCACAGTATCACTTTCTCAACTTAACGTGCTCGTCGCCAGTTGTTCCATGAGACCGCATATAGCTTCCCTGTTGATGGGCTTGACCAGAAAAGCATCCGCTCCTAGAGCATTTGCCTGGTCACGTGTAGTAGCATCTGCTGTGAGCACAGCTACACGAGTACGGACATCAGTGCCCTTGATCTCTTTGAGCACCTCAAACCCATCAACCTTAGGCATGTGCAGATCCAAGAGCACCGCAGCGTATGGTCGGTACAATCTGTGAAATTGAATTGCTGCTCTGCCTACCTGTGCAACATGAACACAAAACCCTTCCCGCTTCAACCACATTTTTAGGTCGGATGCAAAGTCGGTGTCATCATCCACTACCAAAATCTTTCTGTCTGTTAATTGACGGCTCATAATGTTTTCTCCTTTCGGTAACGTTGTTGAACTATTGTTGGTGGCCTCAGCGTGTCTTCTTCGCGCTAGGAAGACAGACGATAAATCGAGTGCCTTTACCCGGCCACGACTGTACACGCATGGTTCCGCTGTATGTTTCCAACACTTGCTTGACAATGGCCAGACCAAGGCCTTGGTTTCCTCGTTGCGTCTTGGTGGTGTACCCCTCTTGTAAGATGTCGGCAAGTTCGTCCTTGTCGATTCCGCAGCCTTCGTCTTGGACAGTAATCTGTACGGCTTCATCCGATACTGCTCCAGCCATGATCGTAACCGGAGCATTTCCATCGGTCGTCGCTTCGATTGCGTTAAGAACGAGGTTTGACAGTAGTCTGTCTAAATCTGCTTTCTTTATCTTGGCAATCGTGTGTGGGGACACTTCTTGGTGGATCGTTATTCCACTATCGTTCAGCAATGGGGCGAGTGAGTCTGTGATGAACTCAATCTCCTGAGCCACATCGCATCCTGTTATCTCCCTACCGCATACTTGTTTATCTGCTCCGAGATGCCCCAGCATGTCAACAGCCAAGTCCGTGTTCCGCCTGAGCCTATCTAGGGACTTGCCGGTGAGATCTGCAGCATGTTCCTCCATCGCCATCTGCAGTGTGTCGACTGATCCAACAATGGCTTGCACCAAATGACGCAAGTCGTGGATTAGCATTCTGACCTCAGGTGACTCGAGGAACGTGGTCAGCGGTGCCTGACCGCCGTCATTTGTACGAATCATCGTATCCAACGAATTCATAATCCCGACATTCATTTGATTTCACCTCCTTACATCAATCCGGCTTCATGAGACAGCCCCATGCCGTATACTGTCGATCCTCTATTTACTTTCGTGACTCAGCGAGCAATATTGTTCGCTTTCTACTTGTTTCTACGCGAGAAGGGCCTATTGCTTGCGCAGCAGATTGGATATTTTGTACTGAACCGAGTCGGACGGCTTCGTTCAGAGTTGAAATGCGATTTGGGTGTGCTATAATACGTGCTCGGCGGTCCTTGAACTGCCGAGCACGGTTGCTCTCTCTTGACAATCTTGGATCTACGCGGTTCAAGGAAGGGCGAACAGCGATCTGATTTGCCGGACAATAACGATATGAGACACTCAGGCAGGACGTCCATTGGGGGTGCTAAGAGTAGATTCGTGACTACCCATTGGTCCGAAATTCGGGATGCGAGGACACAGGACGACGTTCGGCGGAAAATGGTCATCGATAGCCTCATCAAGAAGTATTGGAAGCCCATCTATTGTTACCTTAGGCGAAAAGGTTACGAAAACGAGCCCGCCAAGGATTTGACCCAGGGTTTTTTCCATGAAATGGTGTTGGGTAAGAACCTAGTCCGGCAGGCCGACGAGGCAAGGGGACGATTTCGAACATTCTTGCTTACGGCGCTAAACCATTACGCTACGAGCACATACAGGGCTGAAGCCGCGGGCAAACGACATCCGAAGGATGGAATAGTGTCGCTGGAGGAACTCGACGGAGAATCCATGCACTTGATGGCCGGAGACATGAGGCCAGAGGATGCCTTCACGTACATTTGGGCCTCAGTCCTCATGGATGGTGTGATTGCCGAGGTTAAAGAAAGCTGCTTTAAAGATGGTAAAACGGTCTATTGGGAAGTTTTTGATGCTAGGGTGCTGGGCCCGATCATAGCCGGTGTGGAGCCCATAGCTGTAACCGACCTGTGCAGGCAATTTGGCATCGAGAACAAGGCAAAGGTATCGAATATGGTTGTCACCGTGAAGCGACGATTTCAAACGGCAATGGCCCGCCGAGTTCGCCAGCATGTTGACGCAGATGAAGAGGTCGAGCAGGAAATTCGGGATTTAATGACAATTCTCTCAAGATGATGCGCAAGCAGGCAGCTCTTCTTACGTATAGAACCATAGAGAAGCAGTATAAGTCAAAGCTGATGACAGCGAGGATTGCTGAGCGGCTTGGAGAGAGATTTGGAGTAAATGATGCGAAAAGATTCGACTTTGGGTCTGGCTCCTGAGAGGCTGGCTCGCCTCCTGGGTATTACACTGCATTCGGCGGCAGGCAAAGGGAAAGAGGATTCGGCACAGGATATCTCCGAACTTATTCGAGCCCATCTCGCTGGAACGTTACCTTTCGATACCACGGTAATAGACGAATTGCCCGTTATCATTGGGCGCTTGCGAAACGAGCTGATAGCCCGTGCAGGAGAGACCTTGGGTGCGGTATTGACTAGCCCTGAGTCAGATCTCGACACACTCAAGAAGGTTCGACAGTACGCCAAGAGGATGGCTTCCAGCAAAAGCCCCAAGGCAAAGCATGCCGTAGCCGTTGCCATCTATTTCGCCGCGATTGCCAATGCTCTTGTATTTCACCATACCAAGATGACCACACATTCTTACGGATCATTGAGAACGTCATTCGGTGACCTAGCCAAGAGACCTTGGATGCCAACCGAACTTGTGAGACTTCTCACGAAGGCTCACAAGATATGTCGAAAGAAAGCTCAGTAGTCGAGAAGAAGGATGTATCGGAGTCAACTTGCTAGCGCGGCCGGAGTAACGGACTGACAAGTACTATGTTGATCAGTCGCTCTCAAAGGCGCCAATATCCACAGTTCCGTTCAAGATGCGGGCTTTGCCGTCAAGATCATGCGGCAAAAGCTCATTCGGATCACGGTCGCTGTCAAGGTCGAATTAATCGACAGGAATCGCCGAGTTTTCGCCTGCGTTAATGCATGGTGAACCAGCTGACCCGTTCCCCTGAACAGTCGTGAGGCCCACAGTAGGCTGGCGGTCTATCAATCGGTTGGCCGCAGATTACAGGTCTGTGTTTTCGAGTCGATATGCCCAGAACTGACTCAAAAGCACTGCTTGGTTCTTGACGCACACGAAGAGGGCTGCGAGTCGATGCTCACAGCCCCAGGCTTCAGCTGACGAGTGTCATCCACATTCGCGCTGAAAGTAACCTTTACTGAGCACGTCAATAAGATTCCGTCCGTCAGCAATCAACATGACCGAGAGATGCTGCAGGAACATCTCTCGGTCATCTTGTGTCTTTTGTTTGTATTGTTCAGGGCAAGTGACATCAGAGTACAAGAACGGTATGTTTGATATCACCTCCGGGGAATTACGGGAGCTCGACGACAGCCACATTGTCAAATGTGCATGTCCAACTTCCCCAGTATTCGTTCTCACTCTCAACGGAGGTTGCCGCAGTGGCTGCAAGGCCAACGTAAACGTCTTCATTCATGAAGATCCTCACCGCAGGGCCCTGCTGTTTCCACGAAAGACCATTGCCTGAAAGATAGCCTGTGAAGGTATCACCTTCTCGCACTACCTTGACCCAAGGCCCTGTCTCTGCATATTCGAAGTCCGCGACAGTCTCGCCCCTTTCGTGCCTACGCCACTGGAAGGCAGTACCGCTCTGGTCTCCCTCGGCAACAAGTGCCATAGCGTGTCTCGAGTCCGCCTCAAGTGTCTCACGGATCATCACGCCAGCCTCACACCACGAGGGAGCGGAATTAGGATAAAGTCCGGGCGGCTCTATATCTCGAATGCGCGCTGCAATGTACCCATCTCCGGACAACGGCCGGTATACGTAGTGGAAACGATCCGAAACCCCCCATATGCCGGGGCCACCATTACCTATATCGGCCCTAACGGTCCACGCTCCAGCGCTCTCCGACACACTGCCACTATTATAGTAGCCGATGTTCCGGTTCAACCACAGTGCAGACTTGACCTGTAGGCTCACCGACCGGGTCGTACTGCCGCTGCCATTCGTTTGGTTGGTGAAGCTGATGGTGTCGGAGTAGTCGCCCGCCGTCAGGTTGCCGGCATTCGAATTGATCGATACGATCACTGTTGTGGTCATTCCCGGAGAAAGCGTTCCGCCGGTTCGAT
Source organism: Phycisphaerae bacterium SG8_4 (assembly GCA_001303465.1). Lineage (GTDB taxonomy): Bacteria > Planctomycetota > Phycisphaerae > Sedimentisphaerales > Anaerobacaceae > SG8-4. The sequence goes on along the minus strand of LJTR01000251.1, from coordinate 2,631 downwards.
TCAGACTCACCCAGGTCCCGCTCTTGCTTGCCCGCCAGTTCAATGAGCCTGCACCCGTGTTCGCCAGTGTGTAGGTCTTACTGGTGGGATTGAACGGGCCACCCTCATCCCCGGAAGAGCTGATACTCTGCGAGGGGGTAACCGACAAGTGTGGAACACCACTGACGAGACTGCTGGAAAGCTCGAACGTCCCGGCACCAGAAACTCGCTTGACAACAAGTATTGCGTCCTTGTTGTCGCTTGCCGCATAATACATTTGTTCATCCGGGCCCTTTCCGGCAGACGTGCTCCAACTCAGTAGAACCGGTGTGCCGGTGGCACTCGGGTTGGCGTCGTATAGATACAGATCGAAATCACAACCGGAAGGATTCTTTAAGTCAACGGAGTATCTACTTCCTGCTGATAGACGAACTGTTCGAGCCCAGGCGCGTCGATCTGTCGGCGTGTCGCCAAGGGACTCTGTTTCCACTGTTCCCCACCGGTAATCCAAATGAACAGCCTCTACAGCAGCATCTGGATTGACAATGCCATAGCCCTCATAAGGGTCTTTGCCCGCTGGGTAGTTGTTTGGCCCTCGCTTTTCCCGTTGAAGGGTCGGATTGTACCGATCGTCTTCACGGTTCTGATTAGTCTCCGTTGCTGTGGCGCAGAGGATCATCTTGACGTATCTCGGATGTACATCTGAGCCAAAATTCCAGTTAATCCCTCCCTGTTGCATGGCATCGATCACCAAAGCCGCACAGCCGGCCACGAACGGGCTTGCCATCGACGTTCCTTCCATGCTCGTATAGTCATCGGCTCGCTGGTCGCTAAACGCGCCGTCGTTTGCTACGTCGCTGTCCACGGAGAGGATTTGCGTATGGTGCAAGATTGAGCCACCGGGAGCTATCACATCGGGCTTGTAGTCTTCGCGGCTGCCATGGTGTGGATCCGCAAATCCATATGTTGAATAATCGGTTAGCTCAATCTCATCGTTGGAAGCGCCCACGGTTATCGCCAGAGCGGTTCTCGCAGGGTCTGCCATCTTCCTTGCCGCCTCGCCGGAGGTCTCATCGGCATCATTGCCCGCACTTACCACGACTACAATCCCGCTTCGCACCGTTGTGCTCACCGCATCACGAAATGATTGCCGCTCTACCGGGAGACCGTCTGAGTCAACGGCTCTGGAACTTATGTTAATTACCTTGACTCCCAGGCTTCTGCGATTGTCCGTAAGATCTGCAAGTGCCGCTTCAGTCCAAGATGTGAAAATATCGCCGTTGTTTCGTGCATGCTTGGCGCCCGCCCATCTGCAATCAGGAGCAACACCGCTGAATTTGTTGAATTCATCGCCGGTTCCCGCCGGATCAGTCACCTCATTTGTGATCACGTAGTTTCGTACAGTTCCCTCGCGGAAAAGCGCTGCTGAACACAAATTGCCGGAGGAAGCCCAGAAACTGTCCTGAAACGTCAACGGTGAATAGCCCTGGGCAATTCCTGACCCTTGTTGCTGTCCCCAACCCTGTGTCTTGTGCATGTGCTTAAGGGTGGCCCGCCCACCTCCCACCCACCTCGCTGTCGAATTCCATCTTACATGTCCCGATGGCAGATGGATGGGGCTCCGAAGAAAATTCCCTGTTACCACGTTGGCCATATTACCTATATCAGTATAATAATACGGCCGACTCGGTCCCCTGCCACCGGCTGCACCCGTGCCAAAGGCGATCCCAGCTACATGTGAGCCGTGTCCATCAAAGTCGATTGGACTGGATTGCCCATCATCGCTGAAGTCCCTCCAGTAGACCCTTCGCCCGCCGGCAAGGTCCCGATGAGTTCCATCCACACCTGTGTCTATGATCCCAATCGTTATGCTGGGATCACCGTCGAACCCCAGGTCCCTCCAGACAGGACGAACCCGCCCGACGCGAGTTGCACGATCCATGCACAACTCCATCATCCCTGGTTTTTCCACCAATATGAGTGAAGGTCCCATCACCGCGGGAAGGGCAACGATCTGCTCAAGTAGAATTCGCCCGTTCCATCCAAAACAGAGCGCCCTATATACGTATGTAATCTCACCCCCCAGCAGAATGAAATCGTCGATCTGCTGTTGAGTTATAGGTTCGCTGAAGATGACCTTAACATCAGTCATGCTGCCAAGGGTCGCCTCCGCGTCGGCTCTCTCTGCCTGAGTCACAGCTAGTGAGTAAGTTTTGCCTGCATGTTCGGCAAGTGACTGGAGCTCGTCGTCAATGCGATTGCCGTCTATGTCATTTTCGTACGCCTGACTAATGATAGGAGCTACTTCGGGGGGCGGCGGCGGAGCCAGAGGTTGAGCCCATGCTGATCCAAGGCTCAGTATCCCTGGAAGTGAAATAATCAGACCCCACACATGAAGTGAAAACACATGTGTAAGGATCACGGCTTGTGGAGTTTCTTGACATTTGCGTCTCATTTCTCTTTCTCCTTTCTTCTTGTTCAGTTTTCAATGGCGCTATTGGCTTCTTCTGCAGATTCTCGTGAAAGACACCCGGGCTTCCTGACGTTCTTGTCTTTCCACACTTTGTTACGAAAAACGCATTCAAATCTTGTCGATTTAGTGACAAATGGTTATGCTTCTTAGAAAACTGGTGCTTTCCAAGTGGAAGCGGC
>LJTR01000250.1 GCA_001303465.1 Phycisphaerae bacterium SG8_4 | reverse complement strand
CGGGTACTTCTTGAGCCAACGGGTTAGTCTCTGCTCTTAGGAGCCGGCAAATGCGAATCCACTGCAAATCAACAGGAACAGCAATGAGAGCTTTGTTTTCATGTCCGCTGTGCTCTGGTCATGTGCGGCAGGGACCAAGTCCAACCTATCCGTAATATCACATCAGACGATCAATAAAGTCGAAAGTCGTCGATGAATACGATACCTGCGCTCCCGCTGGGCCCAGCCCTCTCGATGCCGACGCTCAGTTGCGTCACAACACTCAGATCGATACCCAAAGCCGTCAGGTCGATATCGAATGGCTTCCATGCTTCTTCGGCTATGTCCCCTCCATCCCCGGGATAATCCACTTTGACACCATTGACCTTAACATACAATTGTTCGGTGGTGGCATTGCCCGTATCGCCGTGGAACCATAGCACCAGTCTTTGGGGAGAACCTGTTGTCCAGTCTGTTCCAATCGGAAGATCCGCGGGATTCGCACTGACTTCGGACAGACTTGCTGCTCTATTATCGTAAACCAGCGGGGCTGACTGATTGCCACTGTATACAAAGCCGGTTTCCATGGAAGGCTGGAAAGGCTCAACATAACCCATCGTCGAGCCGTTCGTCGCAACGCCAAATCCATCTACCCACGTCACATATACCAGATTGCTGCCTTCTTCTCCCTCAGGAATATCGTTGTAGGATTCAAAGTCATCAACGACAAGATACTGGCGGGTCGTGAAGTTCCAGGCATCGCCTTCCCAGGTCGAAGGTATCGCGAGGTCATTCACCTCCTCAACGCGCCAATAATAGATCGTGCCTAAATCAAGCGACAAAGGACCATAGCTGGCTTCAGTCACTGTCGTGACAGGGGCACTCCCATCTGCGACCGCCTGCTGATCTGCGCTGAAGTACACCTTGTGCTCGCTGGCTTCTCGTCCCGCCCTCCAGGTCAGAACTGGATCCATATCCACATCTGTCGCTCCGGAATCCGGGTACGGCTTTCTCGCATGCGTGGGGATGTAGAAGAAGCGGACCTCACCGAGGCCATACTGGGCAAAGAGACCTCCCCAGTTGTTATTGATGGTCAGCCTGACGTACCTTGCCGCCGTACCGCCAAAATCGATGACAGTATTGTATGCATAGTCTGGCTCGCCGGGCCCCTTGGCAAACTCGTGAGCAGTCCCCAGACTCTGGTAGTCAATCCCGTCAACCGAATACTCAATACTCACATCCTTGGCTCCAATGCCTATCAATTTCTCATACGCTCCGTTATGGTTCCATACCAACATCTCGTGAAGCCTATAGACTTCGTCGAATTCATATTGGATCCAGGTCGGACCGGCCACGTCCAGCTCACTGAGCCACATAGCCCCATCTTCCGTCGAGTGCAGGTCATTTGCATCCAAGCCTGAATCATTAACAGTGTTCTCCGGCCCTTTTCCTGTTGAGGAGCTGGAGGCTGTAGCGATGATAGTCTCGGCCTGATAAGCGAACGGCTCGATTGTGAAACTCCACACATCCCCTTTGAAAATTGTGGAATCGGGTGGCGCCATGACCTCGTCGATACGCCAGTAGTACGTCCGGCCAAATTCGAGAAGATCGGCGGGTGCGTACATGCTTGCGATCTGGCCCTGACTGCGTAATACGTCCAACGGATTGCTTCTGTCGGCGACATTCACGTCGTCGAAATCCGTGCCAAAGTAGACATCGTGTGCGCCAGCCGTATCCGCGGGCGTCCAGGCAAGGCTCACGTTTCGGGCGACGTCTGCTTCCGTATCCACGGGGACCAGATCCATCGCTATCGGGGCGCCACGGAAAATCCCCAGCAGCATGAGGATCGCGTTCTCAAGCATCTTCTTTCCGTCGTTATTGACGAACGGGAAGAACTCATCAGTGCGCATGCCGAAGAAGACGCGCGGTCCTCCGGCGATTTGCCCGGAGCCTGGATAGAATTCAGTGCCGGCCTCCCATCGGGCAACCATGACCGACTCACTGCCCGCCGGCGTTGCGACTTTCGTACCGCTACCGACCGAGTCCTGGTTGGAAACATCAAGTCCCGTAACAAGTGTTGAGAAGATCTCCACCTGGCCGTCTGCGATGTTCACTCCATCGAGAATAGGATCCGCGGGGTCAACGACGCTCACGTGTGTGAGATCCACGTTCTCGTTTCCGCCGGGCATCCATCTCCAGCGACTGTCTCCTATTAGGAAGGCGCTGTGAAGAATCGTCGGGATCTCCAGGCCGTTCCAGAATTCGATCTCTGCATCGAAGTTTCCACTGCTTGTCCGACGTGAAACAATGATGAGATCGGCCGCTCTAAGATCGGCTTTCGCGGCAGCGTCCAAGGGATCGATGTATTTGTCATCCTCTGTTTCGACACTAATGTCAAGACCAAGGATGCTCTGCAAAAAGGGCGTATATTCGGCCTCATCGCCCGGATTGTTTGTGACGATGACGATCTTCGTGGTCCCCCGTCCACTTTGGGCCAGGGCCAGGACCAACGAAACAAACATCAGACAAATCAACCTTCCACACATGAGAATCCTCCTTCGTAGACCGAATATCGAGTGTTGATTGGGATGCAGCGTGCCCAGAGGCGAAGTAATTGTCTCAAAATTCAGCACCTCACTCACAAGCCCAAAAACGTTGTGGCAATTCCACCCCTTGGAATGCCAGAATCTGGCAGGCTTTACATACTTTGTTTATACTAAATAGACTACCTGCCGGTCAAGGTTAATCGCTGGATTGGGTGGATTGGGTGGATTGGGGGTTGATACACTTTGCGAGGATGCTGCGGAGCCATGTGCGTTTACACCAAGGTAGCTGATTGGCGGCCGATTTTGCATTGCGCTGGATAATCGGGTTAAATATTCTTATGCGGTAGGAGAAAAAGATTGAGGACCAGCGTGCTCCGGAAACGAAAGGTGCAAAAAGATGTGGGCGGATACGACGAGAAGAGAATGTGTCGGAACGCGAACGGGATTCGTGCTCTTGTTAAGCATGGTGACACTTTGTAGCCCGCGAGTGAACGCAGATGCCTTTGAAGGCTTGGTTGCAGTGCTGGTGTCAGTGACTGGGAGTATCATCAGCGTCACAAAGCCCTGTTGCGGTGTCAATAGTCCACCCTCTAAACCATACCAATTGCGGCTCATCGTTGTCCCAAACTAAAGGTAGAAACACATTTTGGCCAACTCCTCGTCCATGATGTTGGCTGTATCTATCACCTACATAAACATACGTTGTTGCTTTGCTCCCGATCACCGGTATTATGAAATCGTGCTGGGTATTGTACGAATCTCTGGATACAGGTTCCGTGGCAAGCACGTTCAGCTCAGACCATGGGCCCGACAAGGATTTGGCTGTGGCATATTTCGTCTCAGTAGAGTTCCATCCCTGCAAGCCAGACGAAAACCAGTAATAGGTTTCATTGACTTTGATAATGTGTGACGCTTCTCTTGATGTCTGATGGCGTGGGTATATGGATGGATTACCGTCAACATTGTCGAACCCCTCGTATACTTTCGCCTCAATGCCAAAATAATCCGGCGTTAGCTTGAAAATGGCCAGACTTTGGTTGAGGTATCGCTTGCCGTTGACTGTCTTATCAAGCGTGCAGACAAGGTAGCCATCATCGTCTTGCTGGTAAACAGACTGATCGCCCGTGGATCTATTACCCTCTGGATACAAATAGCGTACGAATCTGTAGCTGCCATTGATAGTATCGCAACAGGCGAATCCAACTTTGTGTCTCTCCCATTGCCTCGAATCAGCTTCGAAGATCAATACGTATTGCTTGGTCGCCTGATTGTACAGTAGTCCAGGTCGTCCCGCCCAACCGAGGATTGAAAAGGGACCTTCACGCTTCATGATATTATTTTCAAACTTCCAATCTGCCAGATTGGTGGAAGAATACAGCTTGATGTTCCTGAATCCCGTTTTCGGTTTGGTCTCATAACCGACCCAGTAGAAAGTGTCCCTTTCCTTGATCATGTGTCCGCCGTTGCACCAAATCTCATTGCCACCAGTGTCTTTCCAAACGGTGTCGTTTTCGATGATTCCGACATACTTTGCATTCGGACTGTCCACCGCAGATGGTGTTACGGGTCTATCTCGTTGAATTCTTCTTACTGCCTCGACGGCTTCTGCTTTCAAGTACTCCACTTCGCCGCCGGAAATGGAACCGGTGAAATCCAATTGGAGCTGATTCCCCTCGGAATTTTGCAGGATTTGAAACTGGAGCCTGTTACACCATGTGGGATGTTCCGGGACGTGACCGAGGACGACCTTGAAGTGGTTGGTGTCCGCCCGTTCAATTGTAGCCCCCTCAGGGCCCAGTGAACCGTCGAACTCGAAGTCTTCAACGGAAAGCCTTAGGGCATACGTTGCTCCTATGGGTGTGTTGATGATGACGGCACTGGCAAGGAATGTGAGGTGAAGAAGACTCGTTAGGATTCTGTTTTGGATAACGAACATACCTGGATCTCCGCGAAAAACACTGCATTGCGTCTAAAACAATACAATTATACCTCTGATACATTGAATTCCAAGTGAGATCACTCACAAGGGCGACCAGCGGCTTGCCTGTCCGTTGCTCCTCGTTGCATCAAATGAGGAAACAGACTACCTGAGAGGCTGTTTGACCTCAATCGTCACGGTTTTGAAGTTGTTCTCGCTATTCTGCTCTCCCAGGACTGGGGAGATTGCTGTATATATATGATGGCTTCATCTGATGTTATCGCTGCGCTCATGGACAGGTCCTCAGAAGACATGGTATAGATATTCAAGGCACCAGCGGATATTCGGCCGGTTGTCTTTAGCATTCACATCGGCACCACAATAAGCACTCACAGGTTGAGCAACGGACTGAAAAATCCGTGCGTCGGTGCCACTGAGATCCAAGCATACTGAAGCTCAGGAACGTGAGATCTTGATTGGCTGTGCAATTTTGAATAGGATGCTTGACTTAGGTAGGCCCGTAGACTCCCTTGGCTGGTTTAGCGTATTAATGAAAACAAAATAATGAGAGTAGAGAAAATGAGTCATAAGATGCTATTGTTGCTATCAATCATGTTTCTGTCGTTTGTGACGGCCTCGTTGACATTTGCCCAAGCGCTCAAGTGCGATATGACGCAGTACAAAGAGAGCACGGGTCTGACGGCAGACGTCGAGAAGGACTTGCTAGTCGTCACTTGGATGGGGCAGGGATATGCGGAGTTGCGCGTGCGGTTTGCCATCGAGCTCGGCCAGCCGGTGGTTCGCGACCTGGCGATCCGGAAAAAGGGTGGCCGATGGACCATTCTTGGACAGAATCTGATACCAGAGTATAACGTGGTCAGTGGTATACGCCGAGGGGAAGGCGGAAAGAAGCTCGAACGTCGCGTTGATATGAAGTTCTCAAAGGAGGTCATCAACAATCAAAGGTGGCTCGAATTCCATGACGCGCCGCTTGATATTCCCGGGGCGAGAGAGAAAATACCACGCAAACCCGAGGAGGTTCGCCGCATGGATGCGAACTTCAATGCGACCGGATGCAGTGTGAAGACTGACGGCGCGCGCCTTGAGGTTATGTTCCCGGGTCTATCGATGGGGATTTTTTCGGGCAGTCTGCAGTTCACCGTGTATCGCAGCACCAATTTGATCCGGATGGATACGGTTGCCAAGACCGACGAGCAGTGGGTCGCCTACAAGTATGATGCCGGCCTGAATGGCTTCTCAACAGACACAATGACAAGGGTTTGCTGGCGCGATACGGGTGGCAATCCGCAGCAATACCAGTTCGGCACAGTCAAGAATGATACGCGGGTGCCGGTGAAGGCCGACAACCGGGTGCTGGTAACTGAGGGAAAAGGTGGTTCTGTGGCGACCTTCCCAATGCCGCACAAGTTCTTCTGGGCACGCGAGATACATGTAAACAATGGATATGTCTGGTATCGAAAGGACTCCGACAAGGAGTTTGGTATGGGCGTCCGGCAATCAGAAAACGAAGGATCAACCGTACCGTTGTATCAAGATTGTTATGCGCTTTATAGCGCACGGCCGGGGACGTGGCAGCGGATGGGGATGTATTTTTACGCAAGTTTGGATGCAGCAGAGCCGACGCGGCAGGCGGTGCTGGCGTTCACGCACGGGGATGTGTACAAACCGTTGCCCGGCTATAAGATCTTCACAAACCACTGGCATCTTCGGGAAGATAACGTCACTACAGCATTTACCGAACGCGTGATGAAAACGGGTTCCTTTGACACACCGCTGCAGGATATTGTGGCCATGAAGGCACTCGGTCTGAACATCGTGGGGATTAGCGATTTTCACGGTGACATGCATTACAATGATCCTGGCCCGCTTCGGTTCCAGGACCAGAAGAACTACGGCGAGGCATGCCGCAGAGCGTGCGACAAGGATTTCCTTGTGTTGCCGTGGGAGGAGCCAAATTTCTATGTTGGCGGTCACATCAACATCATGTTCCCCAAGAATGTGTATTTTTCAAGAGTCCGCGAGGAAGGGCAGCCGTTCACCGAGATGGACCCGGTATATGGCAGGGTGTACCACATCGGAAACGTTGAAGACTTGCAGAAGCTTCTGGATGCTGAGGATGGGTACTGGAACACCGCCCACCCAAGGACCAAAAGCTCGGTTGGCTACCCGGACATGTATTGGGATAAGCCAATTGCCAAAAACGACCGCTACCTGGGTGTCGACTTCACTCAGGCAATGGATTTGGATTTATCAAAGAAGCGCATGAGTGAATGGCGGACCTTCGATGCAGTAGACAGGATGAATAATATGTACGCGAACTCGGGACTGCAACCCAAGGGTTTTCTCACCGACATCGACACCTACAAGCAAGGACCGCAAGACGATCTGTATCCCGGATACCAGGTTACGTACCTGAAGCTCGACCGAGTTCCCGGTCCGGATGAGGACTGGAGCCCGATTTTGCGGGCCATCCGCAATGGGGACTATTTCATTACGACGGGGGAGATCCTAGTAAGTAGTTATGCGGTTGAGGGCTCAGGGAATCAGCGAACGATAACGGCGGACGTGGAATGGACGTTTCCGCTTGAGTTTGTCGAAGTAGTATGGGGTGATGGCAAGAACATTGACCGTCAAGTCATTTCGACTACGGATTTGCCGGCGTTTGG
>LJTR01000009.1 GCA_001303465.1 Phycisphaerae bacterium SG8_4 | reverse complement strand
CGCCGCGGCCAAATATCCGAACATACGACTCTTCACGGTAACGCGGACCGTTGCGCACAAGCCGCTAGACGATTGCGAGGGAAGTTGGGCACCGTGCAGCCCTGAAACGGTGCCGGACTTCTCGGCAGTTGCGTACTACTTCGGAAGGGAACTGCACAAGCGGCTCGATGTGCCTGTCGGTCTGATTCATACCTCGTGGGGCGGCACTCCCGCCGAGTCGTGGACTCGAATCGAGGTGTTGGAGGCCGGCGCTGATTTCCAGCCGATCCTGACGCGACAAGCCGAGATAATTGCCAACTACCCGCAGGCCTACAAAGAGTATGAGCAGAAGCTGCAGGAGTGGCAGAAGGCTGCCGAAGAGGCTAAAGCCGAAGGCAACAAGCCGCCGCGCAGGCCCGGCGCGCCGCGCGGACCGGACCATCCTCACACGCCCGCAGGTCTGTACAATGGAATGATCGCTCCGCTGATTCCGTACGGCATCCAGGGTGCGATATGGTACCAGGGCGAGTCGAACGCCGGCCGGGCGTATCAATATCAGAGGCTCTTTCCGGCGATGATAATGAACTGGCGCGAGGACTGGGGACAGGGTAACTTCCCGTTCCTGTTCGTACAGTTGGCCAATTTCATGGAGACCAAGGACGAGCCGGGCGACAGCTCCTGGGCAGAGCTGCGAGAGGCCCAGACGATGACACTGTCACTGCCCAATACCGGGATGGCGACGATCATAGACATAGGTGAGGCCAAGGACATCCACCCGAAGAACAAGCAGGATGTCGGCAAGCGTCTGGCGTTTTGGGCTTTGGCGCAGACCTACGAAAAGGATATCGTTTACTCGGGGCCTCTGTACAAGTCGATGAAGGCCGAGGGCGGTAAAATCAGGCTGAGTTTCGATCACGTCGGTGGCGGCCTGGTAGCTGCCGGCGGTGAGCAGCTCAAAGGTTTTGCAGTCGCCGGGGCCGACCGCAAGTTCGTCTGGGCCGATGCTAAGATCGATGGCGATACGGTTGTGGTCAGCAGCGATGACGTCGCAGAACCCGTTGCCGTGCGCTACGCATGGGCGGACAATCCCGTGTGCAATCTCTACAACAAAGAGAATCTGCCCGCCAGTCCGTTTCGCACGGACAATTGGCCGGGCCTGACAGTTGATGCCCGGTGAGAGCCTGGAGCGGGGCTTTGTCATCTGAATCCAGTGCAACGATTTCTTTCGATGATTTGCGTTCGAATTTAGTTTGACAAAGCCCCACAGAATCATATCATTAGCGGTTTTTGGATAGAAATGGACGTGCAGCACGCCCGCCCGCCTACCTTTGCGGCCGACGGCTCGTGATGAGACCTTTTCTGTTTGTTGTGAACACCAATGACCGCTGATGTTCTTGCTACAACTATAACGGATACTGAGGAGCTTAACATTATCCTGTTGATCGGTATCGCCATCTTTGGCGGTACGATCGGTGCGAGGATATTCCAGCGACTGAGCATCCCGCGAATAATAGGTTATGTTGCGATCGGCATATTGTTGGGTCCGTTGTTCGGCGTTATTTCCGAGCGGACACTTCAAGACCTCGAACCCTTCAACATCTTTGCGCTGGGAATCATCGGTTTCCTGATCGGCGGCGAACTCAAGCGGGATATTTTTACAAAATTCGGGGGACAGGTCTTCTCAATCCTTCTGTTTGAAGGTCTGGCTGCATGCCTTCTTGTCGGCTCATTGAGCTTTGGGATAATGTGTTATTTTTCCGACTGGAAAACGGCGCTGGCCGTCGCCGTCGTATTTGGCGCTATCTGTGCAGCGACAGACCCGGCTTCGACAATGAGCGTGCTTTGGGAGTACAAGGCTCGCGGCCCGCTGACTTCGATGCTTACGGCCATCGTTGCACTGGACGACGCCCTTGCCCTGGTGTTGTACACAATTTGTGTGAGCATTGCGTCGGTGGTTGTAGGCCACGGTGAAGTAGGCATTTTCCCGGCACTTCTGGGATCATTCTATGAGATTGTAGGTTCGCTGGTGATTGGGGTGGCCTCGGGATTCGTGCTCAACTGGATACTCCACAGAACTGAAGAGCCTGAGCGGGTTCTGGTTTTCAGTATCAGCTTGGCGCTTCTGATCATAGGCGTTGCGATAACCAGTGAACTGGATGTCATCATCTCGTCCATGGCATTGGGGGTAACGCTGACCAACTTGGGCTCCAGAAGAGTGCTTTCGAGTTTTGGTCTTGTACACAGTTTTGCGGCGCCGATTTATGTCCTGTTCTTCGTTCTTGTGGGGGCGAGATTGAACATCTCGAAAATGGGTCCGCTGGTGGGCTTGCTTGTGGCCGCTTACGTCATCGGCAGCGTGGTCGGCAAGACCAGCGGAGCATGGTACGGAGCCGTCCGGTCCAAAGCGGTGCCGTCTATCAGGAAATACCTCGGGTTTTGCCTGTACCAGCAGGGCACCATCGCAATTGCCCTGCTGCTGATGGCAACCAGCCGGTTTGAGGGTGAAATCAGAGACACGATGCTTTCGGTTATTATCGCAGGTGTATTTATCCTCCAACTCGCCGGCCCGATGTTTGTGAAAATGGGAGCGAAGAAGGCTGGCGAAGCGGGTCTCAACATAACAGAAGAAGACCTTGTCAGGTCGTACAAGGTCGAGGATGTCCTGGATAGCAGAATTCCGGCAATCCCGGCCGGTTTGTCCTTGAACAAGCTCATCCAGGTTGTGGCCGAGACAAATTGCTACTGCTATCCCGTCACCGACGATGGCGGCAAGCTCACAGGCATTATCACATTGGACGGCATTATGAATACCTTCCACACCCAGGAGCTGAATGACTGGCTGGTCGCTATCGATATCGCCGAGCCGGTAACTGAAAGAGCCGTACCGAATATGCCGCTTGCCGAAGCTTTCGAGAGAGCAAAGGAGATGGACGTAGAATTCCTGCCTGTTGTTGCTTTACAAGACAGGGACAAATACGCTGGGATCCTAAGCGTGAGGTCGGCACACAGGCACCTTGCCGCCGAGGTGCTGGCCAAGCAGAAGGAAGCCGACGGCATGTACAGCCATGAGCACAATGAGGCCTGATGGTCGATGTGCATGGATAGGCACTGACACTGGAATATGAGGAATAGTTGAAATGAAACTGGCTGATGTCTTGCGTAAAGAGTGCATTGTGGCAAATGCCCGATTTGGCGACAAGGCCGAGGTGATGCGAGAAGTCGCGCGGCTAGCCAAACAATGCAGGGTTCTTGAGAATGTCAGTGAGCAGGAGATTCTTGTGGGGCTCCAGGCCCGGGAAGCGGTGGGATCGACAGGCGTCGGAAAGGCAGTGGCGATCCCCCATTGTCGTCTCAAGTCCGTTAAGGAGTTTGTCGTGGGCTTGATCACAGTTCCATCGGGTGTCGATTTCGATTCTATTGACGCCGAGAAGGTGAAGCTCATTGTCTTTATTATAGCTCCCGAGGTGGAATCCAACAAGCACGTGAGGCTGCTTTCGGTCATTTCACAGATGCTTCTGGCGCCAAAAGTTCCGGAGAGAATCTTGTCAGAGCAGACGCCTGAAGGAGTGTACGAGACTTGCGTTCGAGATCAGTGTGCAGAGATAGGCGACAGAGAAGGAGTCGCCAGGAGCCTGATCCATGTTTTTGTGCAGAACGAGGACGTGTTCAGGGACATTCTGCAGATCCTGACCGGCGTTGAGGCCAGTTCGCTGGTTGTTGTCGGAGCGGAAAACGCCAGTGTCTATCTCTCGAAGCTACCCCTTTTCGCAAGTTTCTGGACCGACGAGCCCTCCGATTTCGGCAGGATCATAATTGCAGTTGTGGACAAGAGACTGTCCAACGAAATTGTCCGGCGGGTCGAGACTGTCGCCGGCGATCTCGGTAATGTCGCCGGTGTGATGGTGACCGTACAGGATATCTCCTATTCGGCTGGGTCGCTGCGAACATGAACCCAGGTGTGATGAAATGACTGTCCTTGCGACAACAATCGATCTTTCCTTTCTTCATCTTTCAGGGCTGACTCTTCTTGGCGCAGCGACAATATTAGCTTTTTACGTGGGTCGAGCGGCGAAGTTTGCCAGGCTTCCTTCGCTGATCGGCTACATGATTGTCGGCGTCATACTCGGCCCTTCGGTGCTGCATCTTTTCGACGAGCCTTTAATGGAGCGGCTTTCATTCATCACGGAAATAGCATTGGGATTTGTGGCTTTTAGCATCGGTTCCGAACTGAATCTGTCGTCGCTGAAACGTCTAGGCATGGGAATCATATCTATAATTCTCGTGGAGTCTTTCAGTGCTTTCGTTGTTGTTGTCTTTGTGATGTACCTGCTGACTCGTGATTTACCCCTGTCGCTGATTTTCGGATCGATGGCACCAGCCAGCGCTCCGGCTGGTACTGTCGCAGTAATTCACGAATGCAGGTCAAAAGGCAGCCTGACCAAGACGCTGTACGCAGTGGTAGGATTCGACGACGGGTTGGCAATCATAATTTTCGGATTTGCCGCGGCCCTGGCCAAGGATCTTCTGATAACCGAAGCCTCGGGCATTTCCGAGGGTATCCTGCGAGCGATGCTGGACCCGGCCAAGGAGATTGCCTTGAGTCTTGCTGTGGGCGGCCTCGTGGGAATGTTGTTCTTTCACTTGGTGCGAGGGCTCAAGAGCGGCAGAGATATTCTTATCATTGTTTTCGGCATTGTCCTTGTGTGCGTGGGCTTGTCGATACGCTGGCATTTATCCCTGATCCTGACCAACATGATGGTCGGATTTGTCCTGGCCAACACACGACACGAATCACTGCTGAGCCGGGTCACGAGTCCTTTGCTTGAGGTGATGCCGCTGCTATTTGTGCTGTTCTTCTGCCTTGCAGGCGCTCACTTGCAGGTGTCGGCTCTGCCCTCGCTTGGAGCTATCGGAGTCGTCTACATCCTCGGCCGGTCCGCTGGCCTGATCGGGGGCGCCCGCATCGGGGCGTTATTCGGTCATGTGGAGGACAAAGTCAAGAAATATGTTGGTTTGGGGATTCTCTCTCAGGCTGGCGTGGCAATTGGCCTGTCGCTTATTATCAAGCATGAATTCACCGTGCTGGGCGCCAAGTACAACTCGCCGCATGCACTCAAAATCGGTTCGTCAGTACTTGCCACGATCACCGCCACATGCATTTTCTTTGAGATTGTTGGGCCGATTCTGACGAAGGTTGCACTCAAGAAGGCCGGTGAGATACCTGATGAGAAGCCGGATTAGGCGGTTCTTCCCATAGGCGCAGAAGTCGCGCATTATCTTGAGTCTCTTCCAACATCTGGTATGATACGACATGCCATGAAGCGACTTTCGTTTCCAAAAGAGAAAAGGCTTGTAAGCAACAGGCAATTTAGAGCCGTACTGTCTCACAAACGGCGTCGACGTTTCAGTGACCGGCTGCTTACGATCTATATCGCGGAAAACGACCGTGGTTATTCGCGTCTCGGCGTTTCCGTCGGTAAATCTTGCGGCAATGCGGTTGTGCGCAACCGGCTCAAGCGTCTGCTTCGAGAGGCGTTTCGCCAAAGCCAGCAAGAGATTCCGGCCGGCTTCGATTATGTGCTGATGCTTTCCCCTCGATGGACGAAGAAGTCAAACAGCGGCGAAACAGCAAGTCTGCCAACATTCGAGCAGGTGAAGACATCGTTGCTTGCCCTTGTTAGTGCGCTGCCTGAAAGGAAATCCTAATATCTATAGTGCTCCTGATTGAAAATTCCCGTTCTTGCGCGGGCAAGCGGCTTTGCAATAACATGTTATGGTTTTCCTCGCGGGGACTTATTACCCTGAAGGGTATAGATCCTAAACAATATCGAAATTATAGTTTCCAAATGATCCAAACATGGCAGGCATGAACTGGCTGGCGGACAACGTTTTGAGTTTTGAATTCTGCTGATTTGAATTTGTTTAGGATTTAGTGCTTAGAATTTAGAATTTAACGTTTTGCACGAGGTGATCTATGACTCCGAAAGAGAGAATCTACGCGATTATCAGTGGTGATCCTTACGATCGACCCGCTGTCACCCCCATTTTCATGGCCTTCGCAGCGAGGTTCATCGGGCATACATACAGGGATTATTATCTCGACGGAGATGTGCTCGCCGAGGCACAGCTTGCCGTAACCCGGGCATTCAATATCGACCAGATAAGCGCGATCAGCGATCCCTGGCGGGAGGCCTCGGCCTATGGGATGGAATTTGAATATCCACCCGATGGCGTGGGCAAACCCGGGGATGTGCTGATCAAGACGCCGGATGATGTATCACTTCTCAAGCCTTTCGATATCGTAAATGCCGAACGACCGAAACAGCGGATCGAGAGCGTGCGGAAGATGGCCGGCGAGTTGGGCCGGACCCACAGTGTCCTGGGCTGGGTCGAAGGTCCCATCGCCGAGTATGGAGACTTGCGGGGCGTAGAGAGCACGATGATGGATCTGATAGACAAGCCGGAGATGTTCGCCGAAGCGGGCCAGATAATTGTTCAGAACGCAATCGCCTTCGCGGTTGCCCAGGTCGAGGCCGGCGCCGACATGATCGGTATCGGCGATGCAGCCGCGAGTCTGGTGACACCGAACATGTATACCGAGCTTGTGCTGCCCCTGGAGAAGAAACTGATCGAGGCCATTCACGAAGCCGGTGGCGCTGTGAAGCTGCACATCTGCGGCAACATATCTAACATCGTTGAATTCATGCCCCAGAGCGGCGCCGACATCATCGACGTCGACTGGATGGTTTCCCTGGCCCGGGCCAGAGAGCTTGTCGGGCCGGACGTGACACTCTGTGGCAATTTCAACCCGGCCGGCGCCCTGTTCGAGGGCAATCCCGAAGATGTTGCCGAGGCCGCCAGGGAGTGTCTCGAAGCCGTGCCGGACAGATTCATCCTGATGCCGGGTTGTGAAGTGCCGCCGGCTACGCCTGAGCAGAACATCCGCGCGTTCTGCCCCTGTGACGGTTGCTTAATTCGGGAGGAATTGAAGTTGTAGAAGAGGGCGCCTCAATTGACAGCATGGGCAATCCATTCGGCTTCGCTCAGAGCTTGCCCTGAGCTTGCCGAACGGGGCCAGCTTGTTGCCGATCTAAGGTGCTTTTCTCAAGCCACCGATCTTCTTACTCCCCACGGCCAGCTCGTCAATCCAGAGCGTCTGTTCGTGAGGAAGCAGGCCTGGGCCGAAATACGGCGTCAGCAGGAACTGGTTGAATTTCATCGTTGGAAAGTCGGTTGAGCGGAAGATAACGTCGTCGCGATCGACGACCAGCTTGCCGTCAAACCAGCCTCGAAGTCTACCGTCGCTGTTGGGCTTGTCGTTTTTCATGTCCAGGCTGTTGAGTCGGAACATTGCCTGGACGCAGTGCCAGTTGGCATCGTCGAAAAGCACCTTCTCGCTGTCATAGAATTTGCCGTTATAGCCACCCCTGAGAGGCCCCTGTGTCAGTCCGTGGGGGGCATCCTTGTTCTGGATGTCGGTGGCCGCGAGACGGAGCTTTCCGTTGACCGGCTCGATGTAGAGCGTAAGATGGCTGGCCGCCGGGCCGTGGTATTTGCTGTTTTCGGTGGTCAAGAAGTGCATCATGTGAGGATGGTATGATCGGCCGCTCCATCCCCAGTTGTCGGACAGTTTGATATAGAAGCGAAGGTACACTATCTCGGTAGGTTCGATGAGCCGCCGAATGCCGGATGAGATTGTCGGCCTGGTATCATTCTCTTGCCAGCGGTACTCAATGCAGCCCGGACCGGCATGGGCATCTTTCTCTGAAATCTTAAATTCGTTGCCGTCGTACCATCCTCGGCCGGGCAGGTTCGGATCGTCGAAACTCTCACTGAAAAAGAGCCCGGGGATGCTCTCTTTCGGGCCAACTCCCGCCTGTGACAAGGTGTTGGCTGTGAGCATCAGGACTGACAGTGTCGGGAAGAGGAACGAGGCGACGAATGCAGTATTTCTTCCTCTCATCATGTTCCTCGAGAGATCAACTGCTTACCAACTGATAGGCCCTTATGAGTTCGGCAACGCTCCACGCCTGGGCGATGCAGCCTCTCGGCAGTTGAGGGGCGTCGCCGTCGAATATCTCCGAGATGCTCCCGATGCAGCCGCTTTCGGTCAGATGCTCTAGCAAAGGCAGGATAAATTCGGCAGCCTGTCTCTTGCTTTCTGCGCTGAATTCATTGACCTTCAAATACGCTTCCACAAACGCCCCGATCAGATACGGCCAGACGGTACCCTGGTGATAAGCCTCATCTCGATCATGCGGTGGGCCTGTATATCTGCCCTTATAGTTCTCCGCAGAGGGATTCAAGGTTCGCGGACCGTAAGGTGTCAGCAGTTCGTCTTTCACGGCGTCCACCACCGACTTTTGTTGCTGGTCCGAAAGGGCAGAAAACTCAAGAGAGACCGCAAATATCTGGTTCGGCCGAAGACTGTCATCAACCGATCCGTCGGGCAAGACGCAATCATTCAAGTAGCCCTTATCCTGGTTCCAGAAAATAGCGCGAAAGCTGGTGCCTACCTCATCGGCCATGGATTTATAGAACTGAGTACCGGCGCGCCGGGAGCCCGGCGGCGGTTCAAAATCTCTCATTTGCATCAGGCAGTTGTACCACAGGGCATTAATCTCGACCGCCTTGCCGAACCTGGGCGTAAAAGCAACTCCGTCGTACTTGGCATCCATCCAGGTAAGCTGCGTGTGATCATCGCCTGCGGTTATAAGGCCGTCGCTATCGGCAGAGATGCCGAACCGCGTGCCCCTGCGATAACATTCTATGATCCACCGGATTGTGGGCAGCAGTTGCTTTGTGAATGTCTCTGAGTCACCGGTGGCTCGCAGATACTGAAACGCAGCGTTGACAAACCATAGAGAGGCATCGACGCTATTGAAGTGCGCTGCCTCGCTCCTGTCGTCGAAACGATTGGGGATCATGCCCCTGTCCGCCTCCGCGGCAAACGTGGTCAGGACCGATATTGCCTCGTCAAATCTACCGGTGGCAAGCAACAGGCCCGGCAACGCTATGAAAGCATCTCTGCCCCAATCGGCAAACCATGGATAGCCGGCCAGGATGGTGGTCTTATGACCGTTGTCTGTTTGACGTTCGGTAACAAAGGCTTCGGCAGCCAGGCAAAGCCTCTCAAAGAACCCCGCACTTGCGATTTCCAGGTTCGAATTCTTCAATCGACAATCGGAAATCGGAAATTCGAAATCATGCCTTACCATTTTCGCCTTGCGCTTGAGGCCCTCCTGGTGTCTGTACAAGTCTCTGCGGACCTTGTCGACGCGGTCCGGCGCAGGCCGGGCGGTTTCTATAGTTCTGGCTATGCGCTCTGAGCCGCGGGCCAAGCGGGCCCAGAGGGCGATTTTGCCAGGTGAGTCTATCCGGCACTTGAAGAAACCGGGTGTCCACAGGTCTTCGGCGAAATTCTGGCCTCTCTCCTTGTCGGCCCGATAGACAAAATTGAACCACCACTGCCGGTCTGTTACGAAGGTCGCCTCCGGGCATCTCAAGAGCAACTGGCAACTGTCCGGCGTTTGGTAGCGAACGAGCAGTCCGCCGCCCTGAGATCCGACCCAGCGCGAACAGAGTGTCACATAAGATTTTTGCAGCATGTGGAAATCTCGCAACCCGACAAACGGCCGGCAAACGAATTCCACAGGTTTGCGAACGGTGGTAAAATCATACTCGACGGCCACGGTGTTGGCAGCGCGAGGAAGATATACAGACTTGGTTAGTTCGACACCCTCAAGCTCAAAGTCATAGTGCACGCCCACGTCCTGGCGAAATCTCCTGAGCAGGCCGTAGCCTGCCGGGGCAAACTTGTTGGCAAACTCAAAGGTCGAAATGTTGAAGATCTTGCCCTCGGATATTACCATTTCCAGGCAGTTTGAAAACGCCATAACTCTGTTGACTGGAGGTCTTAACGAAGCTATGAGCAGGCCATGATAGGCCCTGGTGTTGCAGCCGGCAATCGTGGATGATGCATAACCGCCGCATCCATTTGTCAAGAGCCACTCGGTTTTGAGCAGGTCTTCAATAGCTTGATTGTCGGTTGGTACAGACAAGCTCGTGCGGTCGTCGACTTGTTGCAGTATTGACACAGTCCTACTCCAAAAGACATATTAGCGACAAGATCCAGGCCCTGCTCACGGGACGTTGCCCGCCGTGGAGTCTTCGATGGGGTGAAAACCAGTATCGCTTGAAGTAGTCAAGGATCCAGGGCATCTAATCTACTGGTTGTAAGTCACGTGGTTCGTTATCCTGCGCTGCGGTACCTGAGAGGCACTCCGGCGTGCTCGGTTCCGGCGCGGAATAAAATGCGCCCCCAATTGCCTGCTCGCAGCATCGACCGTGCAGATTACCCAGCACATTCATGAAGTTTATGTATGAGTCGTAGGGCGAGTCATAGGGATTAAAGTATTTATGTACGTCGCCGTCGGCAAAGTACTTCGTGCACATATAGTAGAAATGGTCCGACGCCTGCAACTTGCGCCAGTCCGAGATTATCTTCTCGTCGTTCGTCTTCTTGACTTTATTCTCGATTCGATAAAGCTCGTGAATAGCATTGGATTGCATTGCGTTTCCAAGCCAGGCGGAGAGGTCTCTTTCGGTGTCGGCCCAGCTTATGATGTGCGGCACGTCAACAGAGTCGGAACTGTCGTAGCATTCCACTACCTCGCTTGGGGTTTTGAAGTTGTTGTCCGGGTGCCTCAGGATGGCATCGGGCAGATGGCGAACAAAATCGAATATGCCCGTATCCTCCCATTGATGTTCGCCGAACGTTTCGTAGTCCATGAACAGATTTACCACGTTGCCGCAGCCGTTGACATTTCCCACCCAATGGGCGAACTTCTCGGCGGTCAGAGGCCATTGGGCCCAGTCACGGTTGGAAAACCTAAAGGCAATGTCGTCGCTGAGGGCGTAGTTCTTGAGCAGGAGTTTGAGTCGGTTGCAGCCTTTGGGCTGATAGACAAAATTAGGGCTTCTGTAGCCCAGAATGTGGTCTGCTCCCTCGGTGATTATCGCGTCGAAGCAGCCCATCGATTCGATCAGGGTGGCCAGATCATTATTGTATATCAACTCGGTGTTTCGGAACACTCTGGGAGTCTGATTAAAGAAATATTCTATGGCCTGGATGTGTTTGTGCACTTGCTCGACAAATTCATTGCGCGAGTAAAGGAAGCTCAGACTGTGATAATAGGTTTCCGCCAGAAACTCCACGCAGCCTGTCTCGGCCAGAGCGTCGAAAGTGCTCATGACTTCCGGCGAATAATGTTGGAGCTGCTCCAACAACGTTCCGGTTATGCTGTAGGCCACCTTGAACCTGCCGTCAAAGCGGCGTATCAAGTTCAACAGCAGTCGGTTAGCGGGAAGATAGCATTTGTTTGCCACCTTCCGGCAGATCGAGCCGTTCTTGTAATCGTCAAAATAATGCTCGTTCTGATCGAATACGGTGTAGTGCCTCAACCGCACCGGCTGATGGACTTGAAAGTAGAAACATACCGAAGGCATAATCTCGAGTCTCGTAATGGCTACCTACCGGATGCGAGCCTGCTCCGGTCAGATAGCAGGTTTGTTTTCTTTTTGACACTTAGACCGGAACCAGTGTCTCTCCATAGATCCTGACACACTTGGCCGCGGCGTCCTTCCAACGCAGTCTTCTGACCTCAAAATTGCCGTGGCTTCGCAGGGTCATCTGCAACGGCGGAAACTTCAACACTGCAATGATCTTGTTAGCAATTTCGTTGACATCCCAGAAGTCAACCTTGAGAGCGTGTGTCAGCACTTCAGACACACCGCTTTGCTTGCTTATGATAACGGGAACATCGTTGTCCAGGGCTTCCAGAGGAGCAATCCCGAACGGTTCCGACACCGAAGGCATCACGTACAGGTCAGCCATTTTGTAGATCTTGCGCACGTCTTCGCCCCGCAGGAAGCCCGTGAAGAGCACCTTGTGTCCGATGCCGAGTTCTGCCGCCAACTCGATCGATCGGTGCATCATGTCACCGGAACCGGCCATGACGAACTTAACGTTGTCCATCACGTCCAGGACCCTCTTGGCGGCCTGGAGAAAATACTCGGGGCCTTTTTGCATCGTAATCCGCCCCAAGAACAGGACGATCTTCTCATCGGTGGTTATGCCCGTTTCGTCCAGGGCCCAACTCCCGTTGCGATCGACGCCGTTGTACACGACTTCGATTTTGTCGCCGCTAATTCCGTACCGGCTGATCACGATATTGCGTGTAAAGTGGCTGACGGTGATTACTCTGTCGGCGCGCTCCATGCCTTGGCGCTCGATATCGTATATCATCTGGTTTACATGTTCGCCGCTACGGTCGAATTCCGTCGAGTGCACATGCACAATCAGGGGTTTGCCGCTCATTGCAGCCACTGCGATTCCCGCCGGATACGTCATCCAGTCATGGGCGTGCACAACGTCAAACTGTCTGCCCACAGCCAATTCGGCGGCCATCACAGCGTAGCGGTGTACTTCCTCGTACATGTTGGTACTGTAGTCTTTCGAGCCCATTAGCTGGCTGGCCGAACTGACATTACCGCCGAGCAGATGATTTCGTCGCAAAGTCTCTTCGATTCGCTTATGGTATGTTTCAGGTGTGGAATATGGCTGAAGTGCTGAGCCGATAGTGCGGAATTTGACGTTTTTCAGATCATCGATTCTAATTGACGCATCCGACGCCCGCGAGTCGGGCGACAGGAGTTTGACGTGTGTTGCGTACGTTTGCTCGACCATTTTGGGCAGAACAAACGTGACTTCGATGCCAAGCTGGTCCATCGCACGGGTAAGACCGTAGCAGGCGGTACCCAGTCCCCCACTGATGAACGGAGGAAACTCCCAGCCTAACATGAAGACTCTCATTACAAACACCTACCAGAATAGTCCTATAATCGACGGCTCAGAGACGAATCGGCAAGGTTCTCTTTTCTCACGACACCGTCAAACAAACTTCGCTCAGACAACACCTGGCTTGCCAGCCAAAGTTGCAGGATGCCGTCCGACTCCTTCATCGGCAACAAATCACCCAATCTTAAGCTGAGGCTCGCAAAAATACAGCATTTATTCCAACGCCATAATCTATAAATCGGGATTCTAGCCGGAATAAGTTGAAGAAATCTTTTGAGAAAACCGAATTTTGATGCTGATAACGGCATTTTTTATAGGGCGACGGAATAGAAAAAAGCCGCCCCACCTCATGAAAAATGGAACGGCCTGATTCACATGTGATATCACTGCCAAGTTGTGCGATCAAAAGCTGTTCGGGCCTAAGCCGACCGTCCGGCTGAAAGTCAGGATATCAAGAGAACTCTTGCGAGAACTAAACATCCTGCGCTTTGACAGTGCTTCTCCGATTGGCCTTGGTTCGGGTCATTGCAGCATCAAGGATACTGTAGACGTTATCGCTGATAGCCTCGATCGCATCGGACGAAGTCATCATCTTCTTGCTCTTGATATAAGCCTTTACCTTACTGGCCACAACCAAAGACTCCTTTTTCTTTGCCATTCTCCAAATCTCCATACTGAAAGGTTAAAATGTGATAGGCCGGCGCCTACTCCTCAAGTCCGGCACGTTTTAGATGGCCTCTATTTATACGTAACCAACACAATTTGCAACAAAAAAATGCTCGAAAGTCTAAATTTTTGCAGTATTGGCGTCGATACTTCAAAAAGCTGATTGCGAGAGGCGACCCCGTCGAGCAAAGTTTTTCTCACGAGTCTGCAATTTTAAATTATTTGACAGGTCTGATTTGACGAAAGTCTTCTTGGGATGAAACAGTTTTTGGAGGCTTGTCCCTGCGTAGTGGGACAGATAAAGCGAGACTCCTGACAAGGAGCAAGATTGTTGGGAAAGTAGAAGTTTGTTTGGAGGAATAAAATGTCAAAGCGTTCCAAAAAAGGAAACAAGTCGCATGCCAAGCTTGAAGGGTACGTTGTTGTTGCCTTTTCCGAAGATATGGATCAGGCTAGAGAATACAAGACTCTGCTGGAGTCCAATGACATTCCTGCAACGATAGCCGATCAGGACGGTCATGCGGTAGGCTCCAAGGAAATTGCGGTAATGGTTTCGGAGGAATTTCTTGATGAGGCCCATGTGATTATCGAGTCGCAGCACACGTATGACGACTTCTACGACTTCTCAATGGAAGATGAAGACGAGATTGATTTCGAAAGCGACTTCTTCGACGAAGATGAGTGATAAAATGAAAAAAGAGAAACACCCAGAACGCCGGACCACTAATGATCGCAGGCAGAGTGTTGTCGACAGGCGATTGGGTCTGGACCGCCGGCGAGGGCCGGGCAGACGGCTAAGCGACGAGCGAAAATCCGCTGAAGAAGGGCAAATGTCGGATGAGCAGTTCGACTTTCTGATGGCCATCGACGAATACAAGCGAAAGAATACCAGGCCCTTTCCGACCTGGACGGAAGTTCTGGAGGTAATAAAGGCATTGGGCTACCGCAAAGTTGCCGAACCGCAACCGCTCGGGCAGTCCAAAAAAGATCCCAAGCCGGACAAGGTACCCCTGGAGATCTAAGTGACCCAAGGGTAAACCGAGCCGAAAAGACAGCCCCCCGGGCACTGTAGCGCCGAATCTGTGACTCACGGCCGCGGGAGTTTTGCTGCGCCGAGCCGGCAAGATGGACCGTGCAGTCAGAACTCAATGCCCCAGCGCCGCTGACCTCCTCAGGGCGCAACTGCCAGGGCAGTTGTTCTGGCAATCGTACACCACACTAGATTTGTCAAATCAATCGCAGAAAATCAGCAATAACCTGCGGCGAGATGCGGTATAATGCTGCAATGAAGCATCAAAAGCACTCCAGCAGAGCGTTTACGCTCATCGAGCTTCTGGTCGTGATAAGTATCATTGCCATGCTCATGGGCCTTTTGCTGCCCGTTCTCGGTCGCGTCAGGAGAAGCGCCCGCTCGGTCGTTTGCCTTGCCAATGTAAAACGCCTGGCGCTGGCCGGAGTGATGTACGCACAAGGCAACGGGGCATTTCCTCCTCACAGGATGAAGAGGAGCGACTTCTGGGATTCACACAATTTTGTGAACAAATACGGCAGAGACCGGCCGCGCTGGCAGTGGTTCTTCGATCAGGGAGTGGGGCCGGTAATTGATCCATCCGGCTGGGTAAAGCAGCAGGGTGACGTCTTTGGCGACGACGACACTTTGATGATGACCAATGATTACTTTATCTGTCCCGATTTTCGTCACCGGCAGTACTGTGTCTATGACATTCGCAATGGATCGTACGGCTATAACTACCAGTACCTTGGCAACGCCCGGGACAGGCCCGATTTGGGAAAATTTCAAAACTTTCCAGTGAACGAGTCAGCGATCGAAAAGCCTGCCGCGACTATTGTCGTAGCTGACGGAAGGGGCAGCGGACATCCGCACGGCCAGCACTCATACAAACTCGATCCGCCCAAGCTCGCTCTGAGCACCGGCGCGATGTATTTCGGCGACTGGAAACAGCCGACCATCGAGCAGCAGCATTGCCCGGCTGAGGTCCGCCACAATCGCAAGGCGAATGTTTCCTTTCTCGACGGACATGCCAAGAGTCTGGCTCTCGATGAATTGGGCTATGTCGTCGACGAAACCGGCCTTGTTATCGCCAACCATCCCGGCGGCAGTAATCGTCTCTTCACCGGGACCGGCCAGGATGATTCTTCCTACAAAAACTGAATCGCAGTGACTGTGTCCAAACACATACTGGCAATCATGTTGTTGTCTGGCTCGTTCAGGCCAGTGGGTGCCGCTCTGCCTAAAACACGCGCCGAAATCTCAGAGTACCGTCAAACCTCAAGTCTGCGGGATGTCGAACGATTCCTCGAAGAGCTTCAGGAGCAAAAACACCCCATATCGCTCGAGTACATCGGCAACAGCCACCTCGGCGAGAGAATCCCGATGGTGATTTGCTCACGCCCATTGGTAACAGATCCCGGATCTGCGCGAGAACTCGGCAGGCCCGTCGTTTATGTGCAGGCCAATATTCACGGCGGCGAGGTTGAAGGCAAGGAGGCCGTCCAAATGATCCTGCGCGACCGCCTGAGCGAATCTCCGAGTGGCGTGCTTGACAAGATTGTGCTATTGGTGGTGCCGGTATTCAATATCGACGGCAACGAGGCCCTCGGGCCTCAGCAAACGAATCGCTCCCGCCAAAACGGGCCACAGCAGGTGGGCCAGCGCGCAAACGGTCAGGGGCTCGATCTCAACCGCGACTATGTCAAACTGGAGACACCGGAAGTCAGGGGCTCCTTGCAGCATGTGTTTGAGAGGTGGGATCCTGACGTCTTCATTGATCTGCACGCAACCAACGGAACGATTCACGGATATCAATTGACTTATTCGCCGCCGCTGAATCCTAACACTGAAAAAGGCGTACTGCATTTTACGCGTGACGAGTTGCTGCCGAAGGTTCGTGAAATCCTTGATCGTCAGCATGGGCTAAAGACATTTGACTACGGCAACCTTTTGAGAAGCGGTGACGAATCCGCCTGGCACACATACGATCCCGATCCCCGTTACGCCACCAATTATGTCGGGCTGCGAAACCGAATAAGCATTCTCTCTGAGGCCATGAGCTATTTGTCCTTCAAAGATCGAGTAACTGCGACCTATCTTTTTGTCAATGCAATCCTCGACCAAGTCGCCAGCGAAGGGGCCAGAATAGTCGAACTCACTCGCCGGGCAGATCTGCAGGTGACGAATTGGGGCAAGAATCCCCGGACTGCTCCGGCCCTGGGGGTGCGATTCGAGCGCGCCCAGCGCGGCCGCGAAGGAATCCTTCTGGAGAAGTCCGACACCCCCGGTAGACGCCCGAGAGGATCGGCGCCAACGGCCCCCAAGCAGTTTGTCACCGAAGTGATGCCGGTCTTCGACAGATTCAAACCAACTCGAACGGCACGATTCCCCGCGGCCTATGTCGTGGGCGCCGATCTGACCCGCGCGGTCGAACTGCTGCAGTTGCACGGGATCGAAGTCCGCAGACTCAGTTCCGATTGGCAAGGCCAGACCGAGGTGTTTGTCGTAGAAAGAATCGAGAGAGCCAGCCGGCTCTATCAGGGTCACACGAGACTGCGTCTCTCCGGCCGCTTCGAACTGAGGCAATCCAAATTGTCTTCAGGCGATTACATAGTCAGTACGGCCCAGCCTCTGGGTATTCTGATCTTTCAATTGCTCGAACCTCAAAGCGCCGACGGCGTGGCGACATGGAATTTCCTTGATCCGAAGCTGCAACCCGGCAGGCCTTACCCGGTCCTGAAGATACACACCCTTCTGACTTGTCCCACTGAAATCGTGGGCAATTGACGATCCGTTATTCTCGTGCAGACCGACAGCCGCAGCGACAGGGATCGTCCGGCCCCGAATAAGATCAATTTCATTTCTCCTCTATGGACGTGTTGCCCTCTTGAAGGCCACTGACGTCAGAGATGTTGAGTTCGAGCATCTTTATGCTCGCCAGGATTCGAGCCATGTTCCTGGACAAGGCCGGGAAATCTTCGGCATGGCGGTTCAGGTCCTTCGCCGTCTGTTTCAGCAGTCGGATCTTTTCGTTTATCTCATTCTCTTTCATTTTCGTGCGTTTCCCACAACTCGACGACCGTCTACCGAAGATCTTTAAACCGCCTGGCTTTGACCGCATAGCGAGCAAGCGTTCCGTATTCATGAAATTCAAGATCATACCTGAGGTTTGTCATTAACCTGAGACTGTCCCTGAGCATGGCTTCCAACGCTTCCCGTCGCTCTTGAGCATGCGGCATCAATTCGACTTTCAGGGTAATTTGATCGGCGTCGCCTGCCTTGCTTACGACAACTTCGTATTCTGCGCCCAGGCCGTCAATACCTCTCACAACTTCCTCTATCGCCGTCGGCGCCAGCAGGACTCCCTTGACCTTCGTTATGTCGTCGGTTCTTCCAACGATGCCTCCCTTGATCATCCTGAAGGACCTTCCGCAGGGACATGTCTCCGAGGCCCATTCGGCGATGTCCTTCGAGTCGAACCGAATGCAGGGCATGGCCTGGCGATCGAAGGCGGTGATCACCAGCCTCCCCCGCCGACCAGGCTCGTGAATTACCTCACCCGTTTCAATGTCCTCGATCTCCACGAGGAAGAAGGCGTCATTGACATGCATCGCCCCTGGTTGCTCGGCGCATTCGAAAGACCAGGCGCCGATCTCGGTTGCTCCGGCATGATCGTATACTTTTGCTCCCCATGCTTCTTGGATCCGTTTCTTCGTACTTACAATGCTGGCTCCCGGTTCGCCGGCACAGGTGATCTTGTTTATGTCCAGCGAGGCCGGGTCGATGCCGAGTCTGTTTTTGGCCACCTCTGCCATTGCGAGGACGTATGTCGGCGTGCTCATCATTGCCGTCGCGTTCAATTCCCGGATCTTGAGCACTCGAGCTCTCGTATCGAGCACGCCTCCGGGCACGACTTCACAACCGATCTTTTCCGCGGCATAATGTCCGGCCCAGAACGCCACGAAGATGTTGTAGCCGAAAGGAATGAAGACACGGTCGGCAGGCCGGTACCCCTGGGCCCAGAGGACATAGCACCAGCACTCCGACCACCACTCCCAATCCTGCCACGTGTCCGGCTGATAAACCGGCTGGCCGGTAGTGCCGCTCGTCTGGCGAAACTCGGTCACCTCTTCGATAGGCACGCACAAGGCATCGCCGTAAGGAAAGGGAGCCTTCGATTGTATGTCCCTTAGCATGGCTTTGTCTACTTTGGGGACATGCCTGACATCCTCCAGGCTCCGGATATCCTCGGACTTGACGGCCGCTTTGTCATAGAGTGACCTGTGAAAAGCAGAATTGTCATACGCCCACTGTAATATACGCCTGAACTTCTTAAGCTGCAGCGCTCGCAGTTTCTCCGGCGACAAGGTCTCGATCAGTGGATTCCAGTATTCTGGGGTATCCTTCATGACAAATCCCCACGTACTCGGCTTTTCTGTCAGTCCGACAGCATACCATTGTTCGTTGGTAACTTCAATTGCCAACGCTTCGTTGAGCACAATGGTACACAGCGGGCAGCAACACCTGTGTCTACAGCTATCCCCGCTCCGAAGGGGAGCTTGGCAGGACCCAGGACACCATAGTGACAGGCAATCGCCGCTGGCGCGAAGAAGAGTTTCTTATGCCGCGTCATCTTGCCCAAGGAGTCAAACGGCTCGCAATCAAGATCCAGTACATCCCTGACAACAGAGAGCTTTTCCCCGACCGGCCGTTCTAAACCGAGTCGACCTGGAGCGAGTCGCGGTATTGGGCTTATTGTTAAAAGATACCGAAGGTCAAACTTGCGCAGCGGCACTAGCCCGGGCGCATTGGCAAGCGGAACCTGCACCGAATTGATCGATTCAGGCCCCGCACTTGTGCAGATCCAGATGCCGCTATGGCGCCAGCTCAGGGGGATCCCTGTACAGCTTGATATCGTCGAGCAAGAGGGTGCCCGTGGCGCCGACACCTTCAACGCCGATGGCCAGGCTGGCGACACTCTGAACATTCGTGTCGACTACCGTCAGGTCGATATTCCATACCTGCCATTCGGCAAGCGTCAGGTTGCCGGCCGGACCGTCGTAGTTGACCTTCACGCCGTTGATCTTAACATACAGTTTTGCGGGCGTATTGGCGGGATCGCCATAAGACCAGAGAGACAGCGTCTGAACGCCGTGGGCCGTCCAGTCTTGTGGAGCCAGCGTACGCGTGACCTCCGAGAACGCTGCTCCGACATTGTTGTACGCCATTGGCGCCGCCTGATGACCGCTGTGCACTATGCCCGTCTCCATCGTGGGCTCGAACGGTACGGCATAGCCCATAGTCGAGCCGTTCGTCGGGTCGGCATATCCATCCAGCCAGGTCTCATAGACCAGATTGCTGCCGGGCTCGCCCGTTTCGATGTCGTTGTAGCCTTCCATATCATCGACAACAAGGTAATCGGCTATCAAGAAGCTCCAGGTGTTGCCTTTGGTGACCGTACCATCGGTGCTGGTCTCATCGACCCGCCAGTAATAAGGCCCGCCGCCCCACTGTAGACCTTCGGCCGGACTGAAGCTTGTGCCACTCTGACTGCCTCTGTAGATTCCCGTGGTGTCCGACGTTTCGGCGTCGGCAACCGCGTCCCTATCCGTGCCGAAGTAGACGTCATGCCGGTTGGCATTGTCGCCGGGCGACCACGTAAGTGGCATGGCGTTCTCGATATCCGCAGTAGATCCGTCGGCGGGGCTCTCATTCCATGCAAGCAACAGGTCGCCTCGCATGACCAACAGGATCTCCTCCTGCGTCAAAGCCCTATCGTATATGCGTATGTCGTCCATGTCACCGGCGACGGGATTTCCGCCACCCCTGTTGCCGTCGAAGCTGCCAGCCTCGGAGTTGGCGCCTATGAAGCCAAAGCGCATGTTGCCGCTGCCATAGGTCGGGCCTCCGGTGGCCGAAGGTTCGGCTAAACCGTCGATATAGATGGTCAGGCGTCCGTTGTCGAACACACCACAGACATGGTGCCAGCGCCCGTCGTCGATGCGCGAGACGCTGCCGTAATCGACCTGCCCCGTGCTGGTCATCACATCCCAGCCGACCTGACCTTGACCGCCCCCGTTGCCGTTGATTTCCAGGCGCCAGTACTCGTTGCGGTCGAACGAGATAATGTACTGATCGCTCCCGCTGCTGGTGCGGACCCAGGCGCTGACAGTAACCTCTGTGAGGTCGGCCCTGCTGTAGCTGAGATTGTCGATCGCGACATAGTCGCCGGCGGAAAAGTTCAGACCAGGGCCAAGCCGTGCGGGACTGGTCCATTGAGGGCCGACGAGTGTACCGTGGTTGCCATGGCCGGACCAGTCCACGGCTGTAGCCCCAACCTCCTCGTCGAGCTTCCACCAGGCCAGCAGAGTTGGGTCCGAGATGGAAATCTCGGGCATCGTGCTGAAACTCCAAACGTCACCCTTGATCCACTCAACGCCGTCGAAGATGTCAGCTCGCCAGTAATATGTAGTGCCGCCGGCCAGCGGACCAGGATCAAAAGAGGCGTCCATCACCGGAGGACCTCCTTCACCAGCGGCGACCGCATCGGCGTCGGTGCCGAAGTAAACGGCATACATCACCGTCTTCCACTGTGCCGTCCAACTCAGACTCGTATCCGCCGTCACGAATTCCAGGCCGTCAGCCGGTACGGGCTCATAGGCCTTCTTCGGCGGGACCCAGAAGCTCCATACGTCGCCCTTCCAGGGGCTTGCCGCGTTGGCGTCGTTGACCTCATCGACTCTCCAGTAATAAGTCGTGCCGGGTTGCAGGCCCTCCGGAAACGGAAAGCCCGGGAAACCGACCACCTGAAAAACGCCGCCCATGTTTCCGATGAATGTGCCTTCGGCGCCGGCGTTGACATCGTCGAAGCTCGTGCCGATGTACAAATCGTGCGAGACCGCAAATGCACCTCCCTTCCAGCGCAAATTGGCCCAGTTATTCTCATACAGAGCGCCGTCCTCGGGCTCCGGACGAGCAGCATTCGGATTTGGACCGCCAATATGGCCATCCATTGCAGCGAGTATCTCGTCCTCCGTCAAGACGTTATCCCAAACGGCGACCTCGTCCAATGCGCCGGTATAAGCTCCTCCGGCTCCGGTATTGCCGAGCCTGAGGTCACTTGGTGTCGGATAGATGGAACGACCCTCTTCACAGATTTTCGATGCTTTCAACTCACCGTTGTAGTAGCCCTTTAGCTCACGCGTTTCACCGTCAAAGGTGAACGCCAGATGGTACCATTCGTCTTTGGGCAGGTTGTCGGCGATGATGATGTCGCCGCCGTCCCAGGCATTGTCGGCACCGTGAACTCTGAACCAGACTCCGCCCTCGCCCTCATCTCGCGAATAGACAGCCCAGCCGGGGACGGTTGTGTAGTTGCCGGCTTGCTGGCCGAGCGGCCTCTCAAAGGTCTTAGTTGTGTTGAAACACCAGTATGACAATGTCATGGAGGGTCCTATCTCAACGTTGCCGAAATCGACGAAGTTGTTGCCGCCCGGAAAGTCCAGCGCCGTTCCCTGGTGACCATCGATCCACGAAACATCGCCGGTTATGGTCCCGTCCCACATCCCCATCAAGTCGCCAACGGTTGTGCCCGAACCCTCATCCAGAGGCCAATACGCCACCAGTTCCGCCCTGGCGTCACCGGCGGTCACGCAAAGCAGAAGACCAAGAGAAACAAGAAGAAGCGTTCGTCCACACATGATGATCCTCCTTTACGCAGAAAATGGAATTGGAATAATCGACAATAACCTTTGCCTTCGCCTGCCTCCTGCGTTTCGACACCCAGTCCGGGCAACTGGCCATGAACAAGAACTTCACCTGTCGCCAGCCGAGAAGTCATGCTCCTACAGTTGCATTTATACCCTTCAGGGTAGTAAATTTCCGCGAGCAAGATCTTAAACTGTTATCGTAAAGCTACTTGCCCGCGCAAAACGGAAATCCTCAATCGAGTGCATCATTATAGCAGTTTTACCCCCCTGCCGTCAAGCAAAGTCGAGAAATGAACTTGTTCTCACTGTCTACACAGCAGTACGTAACCGACCGCAATTGCCATAAGTTGTCTAACCTCGGGACGTCGGTCTGGGAGCATCGAAGAATCTGGCGCCGCTGCCGACCATCTTGTGGTCGCCCAAGTCCTCCCGGGCCTTGTCGATCAGCCTGGCTAACCTCTCCAAGATCTGCGGATGCTGCCCGGCCAGATCGTATCTCTCCTCGATATCCGCCTCCAGATCGTACAACTGGATCTTTTCGACGGCATCGATCATGCGCCCGGACCAGCCGGTGCCCGGGGGGCTGGCCGGGCGAGGGGGAACGAGTTTCCACTTGCCGCTGCGCACGGCGTTCAAACGCAGGTAGTTGTAGAAATAGAACGCCTCGTGCGGAGACTCTGCACCCGGGGCGCCGGACATCAGCGGCCATATGTCCCTGCCGTCGATGACGCGATCAGCGGCCAGCTTCGTGCGAGCCAGCCTGGTCCCTCCCATGCGGACATCTTCCATCCCCGAAGCGGCGCCGCGCTGCCGCCGTAATCGCCCAGATGTTCCTCGATCCACGGACCGTTGTCCGAGGTAAATACGATCAGGGTATTGTCGTCGAGATTCAACTCCTTGAGCGTCTCGAGAATCTGCCCGGCACTGAAGTCGAGTTCTTCAATAACGTCACCGAACAGGCCGCGTCTGGATCTGCCCCGGAATTTCCTGGACGCCCCCAGTGGCACATGCGGCATGTTGTGCGACAAATACAGAAAGAACGGCTGCTCCTTTTTACTGCGGATGAACTCGACGGCCTCTTTCGTGTAGAGCTGCGTCAGCGAATCCATGCCGCCCTGATCGAGGGCGTCCTCCAGGATCTGTCCGTTTCGCATCAATTGAGTCTTGAACGATCTGTGGTCGACGGTTCTTGTAAAGCCGTTGTGCAGAGGTGTGCCGAAGAAATAGTCGAACCCCTGTGCATTCGGCATCAGCTTGGGATCGTACCTGTTCGAACGGCCTCCGGCCAGGTGCCATTTGCCGATCAGGGCGGTGGCGTAACCGGCATTTTTCAGCACCTCAGCCATCGTAATTTCTCTTGGATGCAGGATGGTGTGTTGATTCTTCTTGTTGCCCGGCTCGGCCACCCGTATAGGATAGCACCCGGTCATAAGGGCCGCACGTGACGGACCGCAGACAGGTTGGGCGTAGAAGCTCGTGAACTTCATTCCTTCGCGGGCCATCCTGTCGAAATTGGGCGTGTTAATAAAGGGCGAGCCAAAACAGCCGACGTCGTTGTATCCCTGATCGTCCGTGAAGAAGATAATGAAGTTGGGTCTTCTCTGGCGTGGCTGGGCCGCCAGGCTCTCTTGACGTGCAACACCGCCCCAAGTCGCTGCCGCGATGGTCGCCTTCAGGAAGCTGCGACGAGATATCTCAAATGCTTTCGTTGGATAGTAATCCATAGCCACCAATCCCTGTCAAAGTGTCCGTCAATTGTACTTGGCCGCCGCGCGTATGTCACACTTTTCATCTCTTTACAATCAAACTATTCCTCGGTTAGAATCACCAAATCCGGGAGTCGAACGAGCCGGTTTCTTTTCAGCAGGAGACAACGAGCATGACTGACAAAAACAATCCACAAAGATCATCCTTCAACAGGCGCGATTTGCTCAGGTCAGCCTGCCGCGGGACGGCTGCATTGGCCTTCCTCGGTGCGGCCGGGCAGTCTCTGCGAGCTGCGCGCCGCGGCAAATCCCACGGGCGGAACATCGTATTCGTTCTCAGCGACGATCATCGGTACGACTTCATGGGCTTCATGCAAGACTCGCCGGCCTTCCTTGAGACGCCGAACATGGACCGCATGGCGCGGCAAGGGGCACACCTTGCTAACGCATTTGTCAGCACGTCACTGTGCTCGCCTAGCCGGGCGTCGATCCTCACCGGACAGTACATGCACCACCATCGAATCGCCGACAATCAGCGGCCGGAGCCTGAAGGCACTGTGTTCTTTCCGCAGCATCTTCAAAGACAAGGCTACCAAACCGCCTTCATCGGCAAGTGGCACATGGGGCACGA
Organism: Phycisphaerae bacterium SG8_4; assembly: GCA_001303465.1. Taxonomy (GTDB): domain Bacteria; phylum Planctomycetota; class Phycisphaerae; order Sedimentisphaerales; family Anaerobacaceae; genus SG8-4. Next base: position 6,065 of record LJTR01000009.1, on the reverse strand, counting down.
CCACGATGCGCCCAGACCGGGCTTCGATCATTGGGTCAGCTTCAAGGGCCAGGGCGCATACTTTGATCCTACGCTCAATATCAACAACACGCGCCGGAGGTTCGAAGGGTACACGACGGACATCCTCACAGACCAGGCGCTGGCCTGGCTCAAGGACGGTCGAGACACCGACAAGCCGTTCTTTCTCTATCTCTCGTTTAAGGCGGTACACTATCCCTTCCAACCGGCCGAAAGGTATCAAGGGCTCTACGGCAAGGAGATGGTCAAACGCCCCGAGACGATGGCCAATACCGAACGCAACTATCAAACGCAGCCGCACTGGGTCCGCGAGCGGCGCTACAGCATCCACGGCGTCGACCACATGGAAACAGGGCAGTACGACAACGACCCCGTACCTTCGTTCGACGAGTTGTACAAACAGTACTGTGAAACGGTGCGCGGGCTCGACGAGAACCTCGGCCGCGTGCTAAAGTACCTCGACGAAACGGGCCTGAGTAAATCGACGCTTGTCGTCTACATGGGTGACAACGGCTTCGAATTAGGCGAGCACGGCTTCTACGACAAGCGCGATGCGTTCGAGGAGTCGATACGCGTACCGATGCTCGCGTACGCACCGGGAATGATCGAGCCGGGGACGAAAGTCACTGAGATGGTGCAGAACATCGACATTGCACCGACGCTGCTGGCCGCCGCCGGCGTCCAGCCGCCCGAGGCAGCAGATCCTTCGACTGCGCTCGGGACAGGGATGGACGGCCAATCCTTCCTGCCGCTGCTGTGCGGCCAATCGGTGCGGTGGCGCGACCACATCCTGTATGAGTACTATTGGGAGTGGAACTTCCCCGCCACGCCGACAACCTTTGCCATTCGCTCCGACCGTTACAAGTACATCTTCTATCACGGCGTCTGGGACCACGACGGGTTCTACGATCTGCAGACCGATCCGCACGAGCGGCACAATCTGATCAATGTGCCCGCCTACAACGAGAAGATAGAAACAATGAAAAAGCAGCTCTTCGACGAACTGGAGGCAAGCGGCGCTTTGGATATTCCCGTTCGCCGTCCCCTCGGCGAGCGACTCGACCAGCGCAAGAACAGACGCTGAGCTGAAAGCTTTGTGTCAGGTGGGAAGGACAAACCGGCTGTGTACAATGTCGGCCAACATTTGTCGTCCTTTTGCAGACTCGTAGACCTTGAAAAGGGCGTTGCCCAGCGTGTGTAGAGACAGCTCGCTCGCCTCCTCTGTAATATTCTCTGCTGACTCCGCCAGTTTTGCGTCGGGCGCGACTTTGAACCTGTTGCAGAGCCAAACATAGGCGGTGGCAAGTTCCGGAACACCGCTGCTGAGGTAGTGATACAGGTATGCAGGGTTGTCGCGCTTGCGGCTGTAAAGAGTCGCGATATGTTTGCCGACGCACCGAGCGTGCCCTTCAAGAGCAATGCCGAGATTGATGGATTCGCGATAGTAAAACCCCATAACATTTTGAACATGATGCACATATTCATGAGCCAGGAACATCTCTGTTCGAACCTTCCCCACGGCCGATGGATACGAGAGTTCTTCGGTGGCAGAAATGTAACCGGCGTCATTGGATCTGATCTTATGATGCATTGCGCCCTTGATAATCCGAAAGCCCCCCGGGACCGCGGGGATAATGCCGAGCAGAAACGCGCGTCGAGCTACCAATGAAGGCCTCTTTCCCTTCTTGACAACCTGAGCCTTCCACAACCGCGCGCCAATTCCAATCCCAACTGCGCCCGCCAGATATCCCGCTCCAGCGACGTACATTCTGATGATGTCCTTGTTCGTCCCGTCGAAAAGACCGAATGACGACAGTGACGGTTCCCGAATATCGGTCGCCTCCAGCAGCGTGTCCACATCCTGCTTTACCTGGGGCAGCAGTCCTTGGACTTCTTGGGGATCGACCTTCTTTCCGAAATCAAGTTTGCTCTTGATCTTCTCCAGCTCGCCGAGCCGATTGCCCTCATCGGCCAGCACCGCCTCCAGGACCTCTATATGATCGGTGTTTAGAAATCGTTCCTTGAGATTGTCGTTCGTAAACTGCTCTAAATACTGCTCATCCATATGTTAACTCGACAAATCCGGAACGGCGTAGGGCTCACGGTAGAACCCCCGAACCAGACGATTGGCCCGGCTATTGTCTTTGAAGCATTCGTTCTCTCTGTCGATGTCCAGCCAGGGGCCCAGTGTCACCGTCTTTGCCTCGGCATCTATTTCGTGTGCCGAGAGGTGCTCCAGCAACCGGTCATACATTTCATTGAATAGCGGGATGTCCCGGACTGCTCTGAACATCGTCCGCTTTGATGCCTTCCTGCCGAGACGATATGAGATGTTCCCGGTATGCGTAACTGCGGTTGAGAGATGCCCTTCGAGGATTTCGGCGTTGAGATCTTCCCGACGCCCGCTGCGGACCGCGTCTATGAAGTTGGCGAAATGATCGCCGCCACCTTTAAATGATGCGACCTGTTTGCCCTCGGTGTCCCAGGCGATACCTCGATAGAGACTTACCGACCCGCCTTCGCAGTTGACTATCACGCCAACGCGCTCCCCGCGAAAATCAGGCGCTTCGTTCGAGTCCTTGCTCTTGGTCAGGTTGTGCACTTCGTAGAGCACCGGGGCAGTTGGAAAATCGTAGTAGATTATCTGGGTATTGGGGACATCGCAGGCGTCGTTGAACACAAAGCGCCCACCGATGCTCATTACCCGGCGTGGGAGCATGCTCTCGCCGAGGCACCAGCGGGCAACGTCAACTTCGTGGACGCCCTGATTGCAGGATTCGCCGTCCCCGGTATTCCAATCGAAGCTGCAATCGTATTGGAGCCGGTCGCGATAGATCGGCACCTTCTTTGCCGGACCGCACCAGAGGTCGTAGTCAACCGTCTCGGGGATCGGCAGCGGAGTCTCGCGCTTGCCGCATGAGGCACGCGGCTTATTGGCAAACGCCGTGATGTACTTGATTTTGCCGAGATTGCCCTTGCGAATCCATTCGATGACCTGAGCGAACTTTTCCTCCGAGCGGTGCTGGGTGCCGCATTGAACGATGCGGTCATACTTCCTGGCGGCATTGACCATCTGCCGGCCTTCCCAGATGTAATGCGACAGGGGCTTCTCGACGTAGACGTGCTTGCCCGCCCGGCAGGCCCAGATGGTGCTGAGGCCGTGCCAGTAGTTCTGGGTTGCGTTGCCGACGACGTCGATGTCACCGCGATCGAACATCTCGCGCATATCAACGTATTGCTCGACCTTGTGATTGTATTTCGTCTCGATCATCTTGGCCGCCGCGCCCATACGCTGTCGATCGGGGTCACTGAGAGCCACTACCGTAACGCCCTGCTGCTTCTCGAATGATGGGACGTGCGCTCCCGCGCCGCGACCGCCAAGGCCAACCACACCGACATTGATGCGGTCGTTCGCACCTAGGGCTCGCGAAAAGGGCAATGCCGACGCAAATCCGGCAGCTATCGAACTTCTCATGAAATCACGACGGGTAAGAGCCTTCATGATCTACCTCCCTTCCAAGGAATCAGAGATCGTGTGGTTGGCGGCGTGAACTTCTTCGGTGAGTTCGGCCAGCTCGCCCAAAGTGTTCGCCGATTCGACGCGGTGCACAATCCGAGCCAGTTCAGCAGCCCCGCTGATGTTGTCAAGGCCGTTGTTCTTCATCGTCGTCAGAACGTGCCCGATCCTCGTTGTGAGCCGACGGCGGAAAAAGTCAAGCTGCCCGTCCTTCAATGCCCCCTGCTTGAAGGCCGGCTCGAACTCGTGAAATGCCGTACATGCCTTTTGCAGATAGAGCAAGACCATCCCCTTGGCCGGGTCGCCCGCCGAGAGAATCCGCGACCACTGGAACTCTTCGTCGCGCCAGTGGTCGTTTTCTATCGTTGTCTTGTATCCGAACTCGTCTTGATAAGCCATGATATCGACAAGAATATCAGATATAATATACGGTGTAAAGAGCGTACAGCGGATAGCGGATGAGCACCTGCACGCCAAACGCTGTACGCTATCTTTTACGCAAAACGTTATTCTTTACCTCAGGGTCGAAAAGGTTATAATCTGCAGAGTCATTGAGGCATTCACATAATTTGACGGAAAGGATAGAGCGATGAAAAACTCCAGAAATGATTTCCTGACAGTCTCGGTAATTCTCATGATCGCATTTACCGCCTGCGGCGCATCGGCGCAACATCCCATCAGCATTGTGCCAACCGAGGAGGGCTTTGTCATTTCAGAGGGACCGGAGAAAGTAATGGTCTATCAGCGCACGCACAAATCCTTGAATGACAAATACACGCGCGCCAACTATATCCATCCTTTGTACGGCCTCGACGGTGAGGTCCTGACCGAAGACTTCCCGCGCGACCACCTGCATCACCGCGGCGTATTCTGGGCCTGGCACCAGGTATGGCTCAGTGACATGAAACTCAGCGATCCCTGGGCGACAATAGATTCCCGCTGGGAGGTCTACGAGGCCAAAATACTGACTCCGGATTCCAAATCTCGTGCGTTGCAGGTCTTCGTTCACTGGACGTCGCCGCTCCGAACCGATTCGACCGGAAAGCCAGTGCCGTTCGTGAGAGAGACCACGACTATCACAGTACATCGGGCCGAGAGCGACATGCGCAAGATCGACTTCCAGATCGAGCTGCTCGCTCTGGAAAACGACATGCGGCTCGGCGGTTCCGAGGACGCCAAGGGCTACGGCGGCTTCTCGGCGAGGATCCCGCTGCCCGCAGATCTTGCGTTCACCGGCACGGATGGCCCCGTTGAGCCGACCACACTGTCCGTAGAAGCCGGCCCCTGGCTTGACTTCTCGGGCGATCTCGGCGGAACGGGCAGGACAAGCGGGCTGGCGATACTATGTCACGGCTCCAACCCCGGCTATCCCCAGCGGTGGATACTCCGAAGAAAGGGAAGCTGCCAGAATGTGGTCTACCCCGGGCGCGATCCGGTACCGCTGTCCCGCGAGAAGCCGCTCGTCCTGTGCTATCGGCTCATCATCCATCGCGGCGATGTCAACGACGTGAACCTCGACAAGCTGCAGGCCGAGTACAACAGTGAGGCTCTGCCGCGTTTCGAAAGCAAGTAGACACAGCTTTTCACATGACCGAAGCATCGCAGAAATGGCAGATTGAGAGCCGCCGGCATTTTCTTGGCCGGACTCTACTGTTCGGCCTTGGTTGCGCACATGCCCCAGTGCCTTCATCTGCCGCGAGTGACTCGCGGCCCAACTTCATCGTCATTCTCTGCGACAACCTGGGCTATGGCGATATCGGCTGCTTCGGCTCGGCATTGCACAAGACGCCGAACATAGATCGCATGGCCGCTGAGGGAATGCAGTTTACCGATTTCTACGCCACCAGCGGCGTCTGCACTCCTTCCCGCGCCAGTCTGATGACCGGATGCTATCCTCGCAGAGTCAATATGCACGTCGCTGACGACGGCGGTGCGGTTCTGCGGCCCGTTTCGAGAAAGGGCCTGAATCCCAAAGAGATCACAATCGCAGAATTGCTCAAGGCCCGAGGCTACGCGACGGCATGTATCGGCAAGTGGCACCTTGGCGACCAACTGCCGTTTCTGCCGAGGCGGCAGGGATTCGACTACTACTTCGGCATGCCTTACAGCGACGACATGACACAGCGCCCGGGTCGAGACTGGCCGCCCCTGCCCTTGATGGAGAATGAAAAGGTCATCGAGGCCCCGGTCGATCGGAACCTCCTCACAAAACGCTACACAGAGAAGGCGATCGAATTTATCACGGCCAACAAGAACAGGCCTTTCTTTGTCTACCTGCCACACGCCATGCCGGGCAGCACAAGGTCGCCTTTCGCGAGTGAGCGTTTCCGCGGCAGGTCTGCAAATGGCCCCTGGGGCGATTCGGTCGAGGAACTGGATTTCTCGACGGGCGAGATTCTTCGCACCCTTAAGCAGCTTGGTCTCGACGAGCGCACACTGGTTGTCTGGGCCTCTGACAACGGCGCGCCGCGGCGCAATCCTCCCCAGGGTCTCAATCTGCCGCTGGCCGGCTGGGGGTATACCACGGCCG
>LJTR01000249.1 GCA_001303465.1 Phycisphaerae bacterium SG8_4 | reverse complement strand
GCAGATGCGGTGCCTTGCCACTCTCCGAGGTAGCAGGCATGGAATCATGGGATTGGCGCTATCGCCGGATGGCACCACGCTGGCGAGCGTCTGCAAGGACGGCGTCGTTGCCTTCTGGAGTGCTGATCCCCGCCCCCGAGAAGAGTGGCCCATGCTGATCCCGTTGGATCATCCTTCTCGGCCCGCCTTCGCTCCGGACAGCCGGGTATTGGCGCTGCCGTGCGCGGAGGCCGTTCGCCTGCTCGATCTGGACACGTATAGAGAAATCGAGCGGATCCCCGAGTTGGTGGGCGCCGACGTCGAGGTCGAGGTGGTCGCCTATTCACCCGACGGAACTTTGCTGGTAAGCGGAAGTGCGACTGGGAAAACCCGTGTGTGGTCCTGTACCAGACGTTGCTTGCTAAAGGAGTTGGATGACCACGATGCACGCATTGGTCTACTCCGTTTTCGGGCAGATGGCACGCGCATGCTCTCGCTTGATGCAACAGGACAGGCTATCTGGTGGGATACGCTCACCTGGCAGGTTGACTCCGTGATGGAACTGCCCGCTGAGTTGAACGAATACTGGCCTGCGCTAGATGTCTCGCCGGATGGCCGCCTCTTGGCCTTCGGCACACGAACGGGTGATGTGTACTGGCTCGACGCCGAGACCGGAGAGCTACTGGCAAGGAGAAGCGGCGATCCGCGTACAATACAGGTTGCCTTCTCCGGCGATGGCTTGCGCGTCGCCAGTACCTCCCTATATGGCACTGTGACGCTGTGGGATTCGTCCTCGTCGAGAAGACTGGCCGACCCTTTCAGAGCTCACCTGATGGGAGCGCATGGTGTGGCGTTATCCCCCGATAACAGACGGCTGGCCACCGGCGGTTCGACCAGCCGCGACGCCGTCAAGCTCTGGGATTTGTCAACTCAACGCGAGCTTATAGCACTCCCCGCTCAGAGTGCCACGTATAGGTTTGTGGTCTTTTCCAACGACGGCAGGTGGCTGGCAGCCCGCAGCAGTAAGGGCAACCTCCACCTCTGGCTCGCCCCGTCATGGGAGGAGATTGAAGCAGAGGAAAAGAGGTTGAAGAACGGGCAATCCCTGTGACACTGACAATCTCCCAAAAACGGAATCCGAAATCTGAAGGAATCCCGAAGGACAAGGTCCGCAAGAACCGCCCTGCCACGTTGGAATCCAAATACGAGTTAGCCGCACTATACAGAGAGCAAGGGGTGTAAGACAAAGCAGAACCACGCCTTCTCGAAGCCGTTAACGGGCGACGCCTGAAACTCGGCGACACTCACCCACACACGTTAGAGTCGTGGCAGAACCTAATCGAGCTCTACGAAGCCCGGGGCAATCCGGAAGAAGCCGAGCAATGGCGAGCCAAGCTGGCTCGGCGCGACGATGTTGAGAAACGGGACTGACCTAATAGAGTGCCTCACAACGTCACGACTTCCAGCCCGGCGCGGCCGATTCGGCAATTCGACTGGCCGGATGGGTGCTGAAACGGTCAAGCACATCACACAGGTATTCAAACGGGTCAATCCAGCCTCATAGGCCTTGATCTTCCCAAGCGGGTCTTTATTGAAGACACACTTTTGCGCGTGGTTCAATTCTGTGTAACGGTTGTGTAGGATTCACGATGCTTCTGAAGCCGTAAGCCACATACCGAATTAGAGTTTTTCGTTCACCGTCCACGGTTAGGGACCTTGAACCAGTTCTTCCTTCAACTTCTGAACCGTGAACCCGGAACCTTGAACTTTGCTTACTTTTCCCTTGCCTTCGTCAGTCTTGTTGCCAGACAGTCATTGGGCGTCTGCAAAAGACAACTCTCGGTCGGAGATTCTCACGGCATCATTCTCATCGGCTGCCGGATCAAGTGAGTCTGATGGGTAACCGAGCTCAGAGGGCGTCGGCGGGACAAATTCGCTCTTGGTGCCGTCTATTTTCAGGATGCCGTCGGCGGTGAGCGTGACAACGGCGAACAGCGGATCTTTGTAGGGCACAGTATAGCTTACCCATGGATGAGCCTTCTCGATCTCAGGGCTGAATCGTGCATGCCGATATTTCTCACCCACCCACTTATATGACATGCTGTTGATCTGTATATAGTGGATGTTGTTGATGGTCCTCAGAAAGTCGATGTGGTGGTGACCGCTGAACGATGCGACCACCTTCTGAAAGCCGGCGGCTTTGTTGGCGTCTTCAAGAACCTGTCGAACATCGGCGTTGTTTTCAATACTCTGATCGTTTTCCAGACTCTGATGGGAAAAAAGAAAGGTGAAATTGTCGGTTCTTTCCAGGTCGGCCTTCAGCCAATCCAACTGCTCGGCGCCGATGAATCTCGGGTAGCCCGGCGCTCGATTCTCTTTCTTCACATCGTTGCCGTCCAGGACTACGAAATGGAAGCCACCCGTGTCAAAGGAGTAGTATTTATTTTCTGCCCCCCAGAACTCGAGTGTCTGCTCCCGCGTAAAACCTCCATCGGTGTCATGGTTGCCCAGGACGTGGTAGCCGGGTCCTGAAAACTGTTTCCAGATTGCCAGGAAGTCCAGGTTGGCCGGAATCGGCCGACAGAAATCGCCCAACTGCACGATGAAATCCACCTTCTGCTTGTTCATCTTATCAATGAAGATCTTCAGTCTCCTGTCGGCGTCTTGGATAACATCTTTGTGCACATCGGCGCAGATGCCGAAGCGGACCTTCTCCTTTTGCTCGCCTTGCTTGGCAAGGCACGGACGCAACACTGACGGTATCAGCGAGCTGGCTGCCCCGATGCCGGCAAGCCGGAGAATATCTCTTCGTGTCAATCCGGTTTTGCTCATAACATGATCCCCGCTCCTACCTATGAATGCATCAAGTGGTCCATTCGAGACCGAGTTCAAGCAGTTTGGCGCCGGTGGGATTGCCTGTCCTGCCGTCCCAGCCCATCAAGTCGTAATACTGATCCAGCATCTTTTCGAAGGCCTCGATGTCAACACGTCTGCCTTTTGCCGGGCCGTCCGGCAGGGCCTCGGTGAGCCTCTCCGGAAGGCGGTCGTGCTCGCGGCTAAATCCTCTTTGGGCGTTGAGCTGACGCATCATGTTGATCCGGCGCTCGCCGACCTTCATCAATTCCCAGAGTGTGCACTGCCAGCCGGTGGTGCAACTGAGCAGGTCCTCAAGTTCGCGGTAGTCAAACAAATTGCCGGGCCCCCAGCAAAACATACACAGACACAGGGTGTCGAGCAGACTGTAGAAATACTGTGAGTAAACGGTCATGCGAACCTTGTCCAGATCAGAAGAAGCCGCGGCAGAGCGAATACCGGACTCCTCGGCGGAAGGGGTACTCTGGAAGATTCCCAGGCCTTTACACGCCTCGGACTCGCTGGCCAGCAGCCAATCATGCTCCGACGACATGTGATCGGGCCCGATGGGACAGACCGCATACATCAGCGCCTGGCTCGGCTTGACCTGGGCCATGTGCACGGCCAGGCCGTTGTTTTTGACATTTATTGCATAAGGGGTCGTTTCGGGGCCAAAGTGTTCGATCGCAGCGGCAAATCCTTCGGCGAGCATGTCACCTATGCCGCGGCGCTCAGCTATCTGCTCGATGAGCCAGAGAAGTGATTCTGCGTCGCCGAAGCCGATTGACTTGCCGTCAGTAGCCTCCGGCGCGATCAGACCCTTCTGAGCACATTCAAAAACGTATGCGGCCAGGCCGCCGGTTGTTATGGTGTCGATCCCGTAGTTGTTACACAGCTCATTGGCCTTGGCTACTGCTGCCGGATCGGTTATGTCCAGATTGGAGCCCAGCAGCCCGAGCGTTTCAAACCCCGGCCCGCCGAGCCTGTCGGTTACCTTGTAGGGCTTCTCGGCCTTTACCTTCCTGCGGCATCCGACGACGCAACCGAAACACGTAGTGTGGCCCGCCCCAATCTCGGGCTCAAAGGTGGCACCATCGAGCTTCTTGTAGTCAGGGTGAAAGCTGCGAGAGTAGTTCTCCGTTGCCAGGTTGCCGGCTTCGGCCTGAAATCCCACCACGCCCGCGGTTCCATACTTGCTTAGGGTCGCAGGAAATCCCGAATCGTCCAGACGTTCTGCCGCCAGACGGGCCAGCTTCTTCAGGGCCGCCGGGTCCGCAAACTTGACATTGCCGTCTGCTCTGACGACTATCGCACGCAGATTCTTGCTTCCAAAGACGGCTCCCATGCCCGTTCGTCCGGCGACGTCGTTTAGGTCTGCCATAAGGCAGGCAAATCGCACAAGTTTCTCGCCTGCCGGCCCGCACTGCAGGATGCTCAGCTTGCCGCCGCCCAGTTCCTTGGTGAGGGCGTCGTGCGCATCCAGGACGCTCAGGCCTGTCAGGTGATCGGCCTCGACGATTCGCGCTTTGCCGCCTTCGACCAGCAGGTAGACGGCTGTCTTAGATCTGCCGGTAATGACAATGGCATCGTAACCCGCTCGTTTGATCGCTGGTCCGATGCTTCCTCCAGCCTGGCTGTCGCCAACAGCGCCGGTGACAGGTGAGAGTGCAGTGACACAGCAGCGGCTTGCACCGCTGAGAGGTGCCCCGGTAGTGACTCCTGGCGCAACGGTCAATACGTTCTCTTCGGCCAAGGCATCGGTGTCGGGACAAGTCTCTTTCAATAGGAAGTATGTCCCGAACGCACCCCCACCCATGTACATACGATAGAAACGCTCGTCCGGCCTTTGCTCCTGGATCGAGCCTGTGGTCAGATTGACCCGCAGAATGACTCCTGTGAAACCGTTACTCATTGCGTACCTCCAGAACGGGGCAAGCCCTATGCGGACGCCCTGACCGGTCATTGCTTGAAAGCTTCTTTGTAAAGCTTGAGCAGATCCCGCTCGGTGCAGGGCCGGGGATTTGACTGATGACAGGGATCCTCGAAGGCCTTTCTTGCCAGCATGTGGAGCTGGTCCATCTTTACGCCCACTTGGTCCAGTGATTTTGGCATCGCGATACGTTCGTTGAGATCGGCTATCGCATCGATGGCTCTATCCGCGGCCTCTATCTCCGAGATGCCGAGCGTGTTGATGCCGAAACACTGCGCGACTCTGGCATATCGAGCGGCCGAGACCGCTTTGTTGTATTTCATCACCGGCACAAGACAGATGGCGTTTGCAAGACCGTGGTGAATGCCGAACTCGCTGCTCAAAGGGTGTGAAAGAGAATGCGCCGCTCCTAGATCCTTCTGAAAGGCGATCGCACCCATTGCTGCGGCCATCTGCATCATTCCACGAGCCTCTATGTCCGCTCCATTGGAATATGCCCGCGGCAGAAAGTTCCACACAAGCCGTACGGCCTCGAGCGCGATGGCATCGCACATCGGATGGAAGACCGGACAGACTAGGGCCTCTATGGCATGAGTCATTGCATCCATACCCGTCGCGGCGGTCAACTGCGGCGGCAGGCCGACCGTCAGCTCCGGATCCAGTATCGCCATTTCAGGCATGAGTGGCGGAGCGCCAAAGATCGCCTTTCGTCCAATCTGAGAAACCGTGATGACGCTGCTGCGTCCCACCTCGCTGCCGGTTCCCGCCGTAGTTGGAATCGCACACATCGGCGTAAGAGTTGCCGGAAGGTCATCAAACGGGATTTCCATCAATCCCGCATCCGGAAATGCAACCTTCAGGCGCAGCGCCTTGGCCGCGTCGAGAGCACTGCCGCCTCCCAGTCCCACAATGCCGTCGCAATCGTGTTGTGTGTACGCATCCAATGCATCCTCGACATCCCGGTCCGTAGGATTGGGGTGAACCCCTGTAAACCGCGCGAATGCCCCGGGCCAGTCGCGCTTCATCCGTTCGGCAACCAGGCTGAATGCCTCGGTTTGAGGTAGTCCCGAATCGGTAACCAGCAAAGGCCGGTGTATCCTGTATTTGCGGGCGAATTCGGCCAGTACCGAACGTGCGCCGGCACCGTAACGCACATCGGTAGGAAATCTGAATTGTGATATCTCGGTCACACGTTGGCTCCTTTCTCTGAAGCGTTGGCGAGAGCGTCAGCGCGTTGTCAATGTTCTATCGCCGGTTCCGACCGGAAGAATCAGTTCAGACAAAATCTAATCGCACCCGCTACCGTTGTATAGCGAAAAATCGTGCTGCTGTCCGTTTTTGTCTCGTCTGTTCTCAGGATCTCTGTCGAGCCGTCAATCGCCTGCCTGAATTGTCTCGGCGCCGAGTTGCTCGCCGTACCTGGCCCACAGTCGCCTCGCCACCTCTATGCTGTCTCCCTGCGGTTGAGCCGGATAGTCGTCTCTTCGATCCGACCAGTCGATCATCCACTGTCTGAGTCTCTTCTGGAACTTCTCCTCATCGAAGGTTTCATTGCCTCCGAGCGATTTGGCCACTTCATCGAGGTACTGTTGCCAGCGTTTGAGGTAGTATCCGGCCAGCATCCCCGACCACTCCTTGCGAGCGTAGTCGTCGATCGCCGGGCCTTGTCCCCAGAGCGTCAGCACCCTGCGGGCATTCCATTCGAAACGTGCCCGCTCGGCGTCGGTCGTTCCCCAGCGCCTGGCGTCGCCGAGCCAACTTCCAAGCAAAAATTCCTTCCGCGTAGCCAGCAGCTCGTCCATGTCCTCAATCAACCGAAGGAATCGCCCCGACACTTCTCTGAATGCATCGGCATCCTTTGCCTTGGCAGCCTCAATCAGCTCGCCGTGCAGAACGTTTGCGTAGTTGGACAGCACCTGGCGTGCCAGATTGACCAGGTCGAAGCGATACGTGTCAGCCTGCCCCAGGTCGTTGGATGCCTTGAGCAGTGCCTCCCATGCTGCGGCCAGGTCACTATTGTTGTACGGTATTACTCTGGCCGCCTTTAGCGTCGGTGTCGAAGTGACGGCCGATTGCGTACGGAACGGGGCCGTGTAAACCGTGTCCTTCAGGATCTGCCAGGCTCTTTGGCCATCATCATCGGGCCGGCCGTAACGGTTATGGGCGTAGTCCTGTATCCACTGGTCCAGATCGACCGGCTCACTGCGCCAAGCCATCTCGTACATAAGATCGTAGACCACCGTATTGTAGCCGAGCCCTTCATTGACAAAACCCAGACCAGCTAACCGACCGGCGCCGGCGTCGCGTCTGGCGGCGTGGGGATCCTCATTTATTTTCGGCAGCGCTCCGCCCCAGAAGGGTGTGCAGCC
>LJTR01000248.1 GCA_001303465.1 Phycisphaerae bacterium SG8_4 | reverse complement strand
AGAATCTGAAAACCACTGCTGTCAGACTCGGACCTCCCTTGCTGATCAAGCCAAAAGTGCATAGATACGGCCCGGTTGTCGACATAGATTTTACGATCGTGGGTCAGGCGGGGGAGCGCTACGAGAAATTCGCATTCAAGGACAACAGGGTGGTTCGAAAGGCCAAGGTTAGAATTGTGGACGAGACCGGAAACATAATCGAGGCCGGCAGCTTCAAGTACGGCTGAGGCGGCAACTGCCGGTACTCGTGGCGAGTGCCAAAGGATTTCAAGGGCAAGTACCAGGTGTTCGTGAACGTTGACCTGGGGCCGTTTGAGATCGAGCAGGAGAAAACCTGGCACTTCATAACATAGTGCAAAATCGAGCCACGAGCACCGGCGGGCAAAGAGATGAGTTTCTCTTGCCCGCTTTTTTTTGTCAGAGTGGCTAAGGATAGATTTCAGGGAGAACGGCAATGAAGACTATGGAAAACGTCGGTCTAAAAGAGGTCCAGAATGTCTACAGCGGTCCCGAAGGCGAGCTTTGGGAATTGATAATGGGAGAGCAGATTCATATCGGCGGATTTGCCTCCTCAATGGACCTGGCCCAGAAGGCCGGTATTGGCTCGGGGCTAACCGGCGTCGATCTCTGCTGCTGTAACGGCGCCGGCATGCGCTTTCTCGTGCGGTTTCGAGACGTCGCCCGGATGCGAGGCGTGGATGCGACCGAAAAGGTTCTCGAACGGGGACGCCGGCGATGCGAGCAGGAGGGTATGTCCGAAAGAATCGAGTTTAAACTGGCAGATGTCTGTGACAGCGGTCTTGCCGGCGCCAGCGCAGATTTTGTCTGGGGTGAGGATGCGTGGTGTTACGTCGTCGACAAGAGTAGGCTGATATCCGAAGCGGTCCGTATCGTCAAACCGGGAGGGACCATTGCCTTCACCGATTGGATCGAGGCAAAGGCGGGACTCACCGACGCCGAGGCAGAGCGGTTTCTGACGTTTATGAAGTTTCCGAACATCCAGACAATCGAGGGCTACAGCGATCTGTTGGCCACCAACGATTGCGATCTTGTCATGGCCGAGCAGACCGGCCGATTCGCGCCGCATGTTGACCTTTACCTGAATATGCTCAACATGCAGCTTACATATGATGCTCTGAAGATAATAGGGTTCAACACTGAGTTGATGCAGGCGATGGGCGCCGAGATGGTCTTCATGCAGGCCCTGGCGCACACGGGCAAGATCGCCCAAGGCCTGTTTGTCGCTCGTAAGAAAGGGTAGGTGCTCTAAATCCTAATACCTAAATCCCAAACAATATCAAAATTCAAAACACCCAAATGACCAAAACCGTTGCCATCAACTTAACCGGCCATCTCAGAGGCGGATTTTGTATTTGGGACTTTGGTCATTTGTATTTGTTTAGGATTTAGTGCTTAGGATTTTCATGCCTTATTCTGAAGATTCGAGGACCAAGATGGCAAAATGTTGTGGTAATGGTGACAACGCCCAGGGTTACGGACCTTTGGCGTGGTTCGACAGGATGATCGAGAATTGCTACCAGTACGCCAGCGACGCCAAGGCCAGGGGCAGGCATGTGGTGGGGATCATGTGCGAATTCACGCCCCGGGAGCTGATCATGGCGGCCGATGCCGTACCGGTATGCCTCTGCGGCGGCTCTGCAGAGATGATCGGCCCGGCCGAAGAACACCTGCCTGCGAATCTCTGTCCGCTGATCAAATCAACCTACGGTTACCACCTCCGCGGGACGAATCCCTTTCTGGAGATGGCGGACCTTGTTGTGGCAGAGACCACCTGTGACGGCAAGAAGAAGATGTACGAATTGATGGCTAAGACAAGGCCCATGTACGTGCTGGAACTGCCGCAGAAGCCGACCGAGGACGACGCGATGGCCCACTGGGTGAATGAGCTGCGCAAGTTCAAGACAAAACTCGAAGAGCAGTTTTGTGTCGAAATCACGGATGACAAGATTAGGCAGGCCATCAAGACCATGAACTGCGAACGGGAGCTGCGGCGGGAATTGGCTGCGCTGATGCAATCGCAATCGCCCCCACTGACGGGCAGGCAATTGCTGGATTTCAAGAGTATCATCTCCGGCATCGACGCCGACTTCGAGCAGTATGCCGAGGCGATCAAGGAATTCAGGTCCCGCAGTGATAGTCGCGGCAAGGACCGTGGGGTGCGCGTGTTGTTGACCGGCGTGCCGATGGCTCACGGGGCCGAGCGGGTTCTGGATATTATCGAATCGGCCGGCGGGCTCGTGGTGTGTATGGAAAACTGCACAGGCATAAAGCCTATACTGGAAGACGTCGACGAAACAGCCGACGATCCGCTTGTTGCACTGGCTCAGAAGTACTTGCGTCTGCCGTGCTCGGTAATGACCACCAATGATCGCCGAATGGACGTGCTCCGCGAGCTGGCTGCCGAATACCGCCCGCAGTGCGTGATCGATCTGATCTGGCAGGCCTGCATCACTTACGATGTCGAATCCTACCTCGTCAAAGAGCTGACCGAGAAAGAGTTTTGTCTGCCGTACCTTAGAATCGAGACGGACTATTCGCCCTCCGATTCGGCTCGCATCGCATTGAGGGTCGAAGCGTTATTCGAGACCGTTCGCGGCAAGGCATCTGAGCGGGGGTGTTCGCCTTGAGCAAGACAGTCCTCTATACCTGCCCCTATGTGCCGGCCGAATGGATCGCGGCGCATGGTCTGCGCCCGTGCAGGGTGATACCGGATTCTGCAGGTACTGTCTTTTCTCTGGCGGGTAGAGAAGGCGTTTGTCCATATGTTCGAGGCTTTCTCGCCGAGGTGACAGATGGCGATCGGGCGGGCGCGGTTGTGATGACGACCGTATGTGACCAGATGCGGCGGGCCTTTGATATTGTCGCGCGCAGGTGCGAACTGCCGGCCTTTCTCATGAATGTGCCGAACACATGGCAGACTCCTGCCGCGCAGCAGTTGTATGTCGACGAGCTCAGGCGTCTGGGCCGATTCCTGATCCGCCACGGCGGCAAGTCGCCGTCGAACGATGCTCTGGCGGCAATTATGCTCGAGTACGATGCAACTCGGACGGCCTTACTCGAGGCGAGAGAACGCCTGTCCGCCCTAAGGTACGCAGAAGAAATTGCTGCGTTCGGGCACGACGGTCCTGATGCTGTGACCGGCGGTTACAGGGGTTCTCTTGAACCGATTACACGTGTGCCTTTGGCGATCGTAGGCGGACCCTTGATGAAGAAGGAGTTTCGTATTTTCGAAATTGTCGCTGAATCCGGCGGACGAATAGTCCTGGACGCAACTGAAAGTGGTGAGCGCGGAATGTGCGCGCCGTTGGATACCGAAGCTTTGCGCGAGGAGCCGCTGAGCGAGCTGGCCCGTATATACTTCGGCGGAATCGTCGATGCCTCCCGGAGACCCGATTCTCAGCTTTACGAGTGGTTCGAGGAAAAGCTTACCGAAAGGGCAGTGCAGGGGATTATCTTCCACCGGCACGTGTGGTGCGACCTCTGGCATGCCGAACTCGGACGACTGAAGGATCTGATCGATGTGCCGGTTCTCGACATCGATACGGCCGGTGATTTCGGGAGCGAAGAGAATCGAACCGCAGGACGAATCGGCGCCTTCCTGGAGATGCTGCAGTGAGTGATGCTCCGAAACGAATAACACTCGAACAATGGGATCTGCAATACGAGAAGTTGCGGGCCGCCGGGGCGCCGCAGCCATACTACGGCGGGCCGCTAAGCCGGCATCTGAAGGATGGCGACCGGCGACTTTTGAAACTTAGCTATGACAATTCCGCCGCGGCTCTGAGATTGTGGAACTTGCTGCTAACCGAAGAGGATCGTCTGCACGAGGCGAGGGCCAGCGGCAGGAAAATTGTCGGCACAATGAAGGATCTCGGCACGGTCCCGGTGATGGCATATTCTCTCAAAAATGCGGTTGCATTTTATCCCGACGGGGCATGGTGGATCCCGTGTGTGATGGAACTGGGCGCCGGATTGCTGGAGATCGCCGATTCGCTTGGCATCGACGAGTCCTTTTGTCCCGTCCGCGCGATGTTGGGCGCTTTTGTCACAGGTGCACATTTTCCCTTGCCCGATATGCTGGTGTGCAGCGTCGGCGCAACGTGCGACGATTTCTCCGCCATTGCCCAGCGGCTCGAGGGCCTGGGACCGGAGATTCTCTGGTGGGAAATGCCGCACAGGCGCGAACCGGAACCGGACGAAATTGCAGTGACACTGCCGGGCGGATTTGTGGCGCCGAAACGACAGGTTGAATTCGTGAAATCCCAACTCCAAGGGATCAAGACTGCTCTGGAGGAATTGACGGGCGAGCGGCTGTACGCCGAAAAGCTCTCTGAGGGGATCAGGAAGGCCAACCAGGTGCGAAGATGTCTGTCCGAACTCAGGCATCTTGCTTTTACGGCGCAGCGGTGTCCGATTCCGGCTCTCGAAATGCTTATCGCCGAGATGCTTGCTATACACTTCTGCAGCGACCGGCAGGAGACTATCGCCGTGCTCACAGAATTGCTCGACGAAGTCAAGGCTCGCGTGCAGGCCGAGGTGGGCGTCCTCGAAGTCGATGCGGCCAGAATATTCTGGGTCAATCCGGTGGCAGATTTGCAGGTGATGAATCTGCTCGAAGACTGCGGGGGCAGAATATGCGGCACGGAATATCTTTTCAGCCACGCGCTTGACGAAGTCCCGGAAGACTCCCCGCCGCTCGATGCACTGGCGCAAATGGCGCTTGCCGATCCTATGGTGGGCTCATCGATCGACCGGGCCCAGAGGATATGCGCAGATATTAGCCTGTTCGGCGCCGAGGCGGTTGTGATATCGCGCATCGGCGGCGCAAGTCATTGCGCGCTGGAAGGCCAGGTCATCGGCGAGATCGTTCAGGACGAGCTTGACATTCCCGTCATTGAGATTGAAGTGCCGCCTGTCACTGACTCGATGCGCCCGACGGTGCGCACGCGGTTGGAAGCCCTTGTTGAAACCGTAAGGGCGCGTCGGCGGCCTGTGCCCAAGTAAACGGAGAAAAGGATGATTTGTGCAGGTATAGACGCCGGCTCGAGAGCAATAAAAATAGTCCTGATTGACGCTGGGAGCGTGAAGGTCGTCGCAAAGGGCCTGGCGGATCAGGGCGTCGAGCAGGACAGGCTCGTATCGGGACTTTTCGTGGAGGTCTTAAAAAAGGGCGGCATCAACAGAGAGGATGTAGCTGCAATCGTGGCGACAGGCTACGGCAGAAACGCCGTGAGTATTGCCGATACGACGATCACCGAGATCACCTGTCATGCGGCGGGAGTGCATCATCTTGTACGGCAAGCCATGACCGTTATCGACATAGGCGGCCAAGACAGCAAGCTTTTGCGATTGGACGCATCGGGGAAGGTGCGCGATTTCGCCATGAACGATCGCTGCGCGGCCGGGACGGGGCGCTTTCTCGAAGTTGTCGCTCAGCGCCTCGACACCGAGCTCGAATCTCTCGGTGATATGGCTGCCGTCAGCAAGAGCCCGGCGGCGATAAGCAGCATGTGTGTTGTGTTTGCCGAGACCGAGATTACCGGTCTGCTCGCCTCCGGGACGGCCAGAGCCGATATTGTCGCCGGGGTTCAGACTGCTATCGCCGAACGTATCATCGCGATGGCCGGTCGCTCTGCCGAATCGCCGGTTATTTTCACAGGCGGCGTCGCCTTGATCTCGGGAATGGATGCCGCGTTGCAGAGGGCTCTGGGCCAGACCGTAACGGTCTCGCCCGACCCTCAGATGACCGGCGCGCTTGGAGCGGCGATACTGGCGTCACGGCAAGTGACATAGTGGCGGCCGAATCATTTGTGTTGTGCAAGTGCAGACTATATAATCACGAGTTCGAAAATGGCTAGATATAAGGTGTAATTATGGCAGTAGACATGGAAAGACGAAAACGCGTCATGCAGCGTTCGATAAGGCTCGGACACTGTATTTGTGATCCCGGCAAACCCTGCCCCTGTGACATTTTCAGGGAGAAGAACATATGCCTGTGTGCGGGCGAGCGGCTCGAAAGTCCCACCGGACCCGTTCAGTTGACCAAGCTCGTGGAAAAGGCCGGTTGCGCCTCAAAGATCGACCAGGCGTTTCTAAAGCAGGTGCTCAGCGATCTGCCCGCCGTCGACGACCCCCGCGTGCTGGTCGGCATGCCGGCCGGCGACGATGCCGGCGTTTACGATATGGGTGACGGCAAGGCACTGGTCCAAACCGTGGATGTCTTCACGCCTTCGGTGGACGATCCCTACATGTTCGGTCAGGTCGCCGCCGCCAATTCGGTAAGTGACATCTACGCAATGGGTGGTATGCCCATGACGGCGGTTTCGGTGCTCGGTTTTCCCGTGCGAAAGGTGCCCGACAGGACGATGAAGGAGATTCTCTCCGGCGGTATCGATAAGATGAACGAGGCCGGGACGGCGATCATCGGAGGCCACAGCATCAACGACAGCGAAATCAAAGCTGGCTTCGCCGTCACAGGCATCATCGACAAAGACAAAATCGTTACCAACGCCGGCGCCCGCCCGGGTGACGTGCTTATTCTGACCAAACCGCTGGGAACGGGAATCGTCGCCTTCGCCTCGCAGATAGGCAGAGCCCGTACGGAAAGTGTGGAAGCTTCGGCCAGATCAATGACAACGCTGAACAAGGAAGCGTCGCAGTTGATGGTCAAGTTCGGCGCGCACGCCTGTACGGACGTGACGGGATTTTCCCTGATGGGGCACCTCGCTGAGATGGCGCTCTCAAGCGGCGTGGACGTCGAGGTGATCTGGGACGATATTCCGCTGTTTCCCGGCGTGCTCGATTATGCGGCCGCGGGGATACTGCCGGGGGCGATAGAACGCAACAAGGAGTCCTGCGGCAGCCGGATCATCGCTGCCGACGCACTACCACAAGAGATGGTTGACATATGCTACGATGCACAGACCTCGGGCGGGCTACTCATAGCGATCGAGCAAGGGGACGCTGCCGATTTCGTCAAAGCTCTGCACGACAATGGGATTGCTGCCGCTGCCGTCATCGGCAAAGTTTCCGGCAAGGGTTCGGGGCTTGTCCAAATCGTCACTAGCGGCAGTCGGACAATACCGCCGCTGGATTCGGCAAAACCAGTCACCCGCACGG